>SHVB01000013.1 GCA_009694375.1 Acidimicrobiia bacterium | reverse complement strand
GTGGAGTTGGCGAACCACTGGACGCACTCGGCGCCGTGTTCGCCGTCGCGCGCCACGATGATGACCGGTCGGTATCTCCCTGGCCACCAGGTCTACGACAACACGGTTTTTCCCTGGCATCACAGTCTTGATCCGGCGATTCCAACGGTGGGTTCGCACCTTGGTGGCGATGGCTACCGGTCGTCGTACATCGGAAAATGGCACCTCACCGGCGGGCCCACCCCTCCGATGGATCTCTACGGCTACACCGACTGGGACGGCAACGACCAGCACTTCATGGGGTGGGCTGGCACCGGTGTGCATTTCGATCCGGTGATCGCCAACTCGGCGGCGCGTTGGCTCGATGCCCACGGCGCGCAAGCCGATCCGTGGTTCCTCACGGTGGCCCTGGTAAATCCGCACGACGTGATGTGGTTCCCGATGGACCAGCCCGGATACCAGGCTGAGCATCCGGCGGAATTGGCGGAGTCCGAGGCCCTTTTGGACGCTGCGAAATGGAAAGACGGGGCGGCGGTGCCGCCCTTCACCGAGGACTACGACCATGTGGTGGAGGATCTGCCGGCCAACTTTGACGACGACTTGTTGACCAAGCCCGCCTGTCATCGTCAGTGGCGCTGGGACCAACAACACTGGATCGCCGGGATGATTCCCCCCGAGGACCGGGAGCAGTGGCGGCGCCAACTCGACTACTACGTGCGCCTGCACCAACTGGCCGACGACAGCCTGGGCACAGTTTTGGCGGCCCTCGAGCGAAGCGGTGCGTGGGACGACACCGTGGTGGTCTTCACCTCGGATCACGGCGACATGTGCGGGTCTCATGGCCTGCGATCCAAAGGCCCGTTCGTGTACGACGAGATTATGCGGGTGCCTTGCTATGTGAAGCCAGCAGCGTCGTCGGCACTGGCTTCCTCGGCCGGGCAACGCAGCGTCTCCCTGTCGTCGCACGTGGATCTCGCCCGCACCATCTGTGGGTTCGCCGATGTTGAACCCGACGCCGGCATGCAAGGCGTAGACCTCGCTCCGTTGGTGGCCGATCCCCAAGCCACGGTGCGCGATCGGGTGCTGTTCGCCCACGCCACCGCCCACACCTCCAATATTCGCGCCACCCGTTGGGCCATACGGGGGGTATTCGACGGACGCCACAAGTACGCCCGCTATTACGGCGTGGGCGGGGGGCTCCCCAACGACGACTTCAGCGGTGTCCCCACGCCGATGCTCTACGGCCCCGATGCGGCCTTCGAGGACCAGGAGCACGAGTGGTACGACCAGCACGAGGATCCCCATGAGCTCACCAACCTGGCGATGGACAATGGTCGTCGGGCGGAGTTGCGTACCCGTTTCGACGACCTGAAGGCGATCGAGGCCGACGAGTTGGCGGGGTCGGTGCCGTGAGCGCCTCCTCTGACCGGAGCGCCCGTGAGAGCACTCGTCGTCGCCGGGCACGAATTGTGGCGGCCATCCTGGCCCTCGCATTGTTGGTACCGATCCTCGCCGGTGCCCTCGCCGCCATCTTTCCGGGCTAATCAATCGGGGAGTGGCGCGCGAACCCCCTAGGGCGAGCCACTAGGGTGATCTTTCCTTTGGTGGCGTGGCCGAGTGGCTTAGGCAAGGGCCTGCAAAGCCCTGAACGCGGGTTCGATTCCCGCCGCCACCTCCAAGGCAGTGCTTCCGCTATGCCGTCCGGCCACGGCCACGACGGCGTCGCCGTCATGGAAGGGGGAGGTTTCCGCCGATGGCGCGCGGGGTGATGAAGGGGCCGTTAGCCAGGTGTTGGCGGCGAAGGGTGTTGGTGAAACAAAGGAGTTGGCGGGGTGGGGTTTTCTCATTCCAGCGGCGCGGCGAGGGCGACGGGTTTCCCAGGGTGGGGTGCCCTGGCGGGTTGGCGATGGTCGCGGGCCAGTTGGCTACACTCCGGCCGTGACAGCCTTTGTAGGTCGCTACGGCCCCTGGGCGCTGGTGACCGGCGCCGCCCAGGGTGTAGGGCTGGCCTTCAGCGAGGCCCTCTTGGCCCGTGGGTGTTCGGTGGTGCTCGTCGATCGACTGGAGTCGGTCGTCGAGGTGGCCGCCGACCTGGCTGGCGAAACCCGGGCCGTGGTGGCTGATTTGGCCGACGCCACGTGGCTCGATCAAGTCGTGGCCGCTACTGCGGATCTGGAAATCGGCCTGGCGGTGGCCAACGCGGCGGTGTCCTTCGTGGGCCGCTTCCTGGATCAGTCCGCCGCCAGTCGCCTCGCCACGGTGCAGGTGAATTGCCTGGCCACGACCGAACTAGCGGCCTGGGTTCTGCCGGCCATGGTGTCCCGCGGCCGCGGTGGCTTCATCGTGACGAGTTCGGGTTCGGCACTGGCGGGTACGGCTGGTGTGGCTAGTTACAGCGCCAGTAAGGCCTTCGGGTTGAACCTGGCCGAGGCATTGGGTTGGGAGTTGCGCGAGAGCGGTGTGGATGTGAAGGCGGTGGTGGCCCCGGCGATGGATACACCCGGATGGCGATCCCACGCCGTTGAGGAGGCCAACATGTTTCAACCGGCCGCCGATCCCCGGGCGGTGGTGGAAGCAGCGCTGGACCACCTCCCCGAACCGGGTTGGTTCCTCGCTGATCCAAGCCTCGAGTTGGTGGCGGGTATGGAACGAAATGAGCGGGTTGAGGTGCTCTCCCGCGCCACCACCGCTCTCTACCCTACGGAGTACCGCCGCTAGTTACCGGCCCAGGATCGCTCGGCGGTGAGTGGGCGACCACCGAGGTGGCGAGGGTAGGGCAGGATGGGTCGGTGACGACAACGACGCAGGCTCAGGTAGCGGTGATCGGCGGTTCCGGGTTCTACGCGCTCGATGGCGACGTCGAGACGTTGGAGATCGAAACCCCCTGGGGGGCGCCATCGAGCCCGATCTGCGTCGGGAAGGTGGAGGGGGTTCCGGTGGCCTTTCTGGCCCGCCATGGCGAGGGCCACCACATTGCGCCCCACCGGGTGGATAGTCGAGCCAACTTGTGGGCGCTGCGCACGGTGGGGGTACGGGCGATCGTCGCCACCTTTGCCTGCGGTTCACTCACGCCGGAGGTTCCAGTGGGCACGTTGGTGGTGCCCGATCAGTTGATCGACCGCACCCAAGGTCGGGCCGAAACGATCCACGACGACTTTCGCAATGGTCCCGCCCATGCCACCTTCGCCGACCCCTACGATCCGGCTGTGCGCCGCGCCGCCCTCGCAGCAGGGGAGCGCGTGGGGGAAGCGGTGCACGATGGCGGCACGGTGGTGGTGATCAACGGCCCCCGCTTCTCAACCCGGGCAGAGTCCCACTGGTATCGCAGCATCGGAGCCACCCTGGTCAACATGACGCAGTATCCCGAGGCGGTGATCGCTCGCGAATTGGACCTGGCCTACGGCGCCATCGGTCTGGTCACCGATCACGACGCCGAGGTGGGTGATCGTCCCGAGGTCACCCCCGTCAGCCTGGACGCGCTCGGCGAGAATATCGAGCGGTACCTTCCCCGTCTCCGAGCCGTCACCCTGGCCACGGCCATTGCGTTGACGTAGTCTCCCGCCGGTCTCCCGGGTGGGTTTGGCCCCCCAGGGGTGCCCGGTGGGGATGCGACCGGGAGAGTTCGACGTCCAATGGAGGTATGTGGCCCATGATCGAAATCGTCTTGCTTGGCACGGGCAGCCCTCTGGTTGATCCGCTCCGGGCGGGACCGTCCACGCTGGTGAGGGCTGGTGGACGGTCGTTTCTCTTCGACTGTGGTCGCGGTGTGTTGATGCGAGCTGCCGCGGTGGGCGCCCCGGCGAACCAGCTCACGGCCCTGGTGCTCACCCATCTCCATAGCGATCACATCACCGATCTCAACGACGTGATCACCAGCCGGTGGGTTACCACCTTCACGCCAACCCCGCTTTCGATCCTCGGGCCGATCGGCACTCAGTCGGTGGTGAAGGGCATCCTCTCCTCCCTGGGTCCAGACATCGGTTACCGCCTCGCCCATCACGACGACCTCTCCTGGGACCCGGCCCCGGTGGTGGAGGAGGTAACCGACGGTGTGGTGTTCGACGACGGCACGGTGCGGATCATCGCCGGTCCCACCGACCACCGTCCGGTGGACCCAAGCATCGGCTATCGGCTCGAGCACGACGGCCATGCGGTGGTGATCGCCGGGGATACGGTGCCGTGTGCCGGGCTCGATGCGCTCTGCGCGGGGGCGGATGCCCTCGTGCATACGGTGATCCGGGCCGATCAGGTGGCGGCGATTCCGTTGCCTCGCCTCACCGACATCCTCGACTACCACTCGTCGGTAGAACAGGCGGCCCAGACCGCCACACGCGGCGGGGTAGGGACCCTGGTGCTCACCCATTACGTCCCCCCGATGGCCCCGGGAGCGGAAGAGGAGTGGAGGGCCATTGCCGCCGAACATTTCGCCGGTCCGATCGAACTGGGCGACGATCTGCATCGCATCGTGGTGGGTGAAGCGTCCTAACCTTCCGGTGGGATGCCTCATGACGTCTTCTACTCAAAGCCAATAGCAATCGTGTGTTCGGTGAGGCTGCCTTGCCGCTGGCCGCCGCTGAACTAAGGGAACTCGATGCCTATGTGTTGGGCGGGTCATCGACGTGTGCGAGCGCGAGGTGATCGCCGGGGTGGACTATCTCGGGGGTCTACACCGCTGAGCCCCTCGATGATCGACCGCTCGCCGTGTTGGTGAACCTGGCTCTGGCCGCCAGCGCCGGGGCCTTTGCACGGATGCTGGCGGGGGAGCCCCTGCGGCTGTTGGACCCCACGGGCGGATTGGGCACCACGCTCAACCGCTGGCTGAAGGACAAGCGCATGAAACACACCGTGACCAAAGCCACCTTGCGTAAGGGCCACCCGTCCACGGCGCACCGCATGACGGTGACGGACCGCACTCCCGGGCCGGGCGGTAGCGCTCGAGCGGGGCCCTGCGGATCTTCGCGAGCAGGCGCTTCCGGCGCGGTTCGACCTCCTCCGCCCCGGGGCGGCGGCCGTGTTGGCCTGGAATCGTCGCACTCTGCCGCGCGGGCTGCTGGCGGATGTGGCCGTAGGGGCCGGGTTCACGGTGGAACGCAAGGTCGACGAGGCCTTCGTCCACCGGGTGGATCGATCCATTACCCGGGATGTGCTGGTGGCGGTTCGTCCGTCCCTCTGATGACCTATATGGCTCCGGCCCGGGTAGTCTCTCCGTTGGCAAAGGAGGCCAAGGCATGGTGCTGACCGTCGAGCAGGATTCCGGGGTACTACCGGCCGTACGATCTGTTGCCGCGTTGGGCGCCATGGGGTGGCTCGCCGTCGCCGGTGGGTCATCGTTGGGTGCCGGCGCGATCCATGCCGCGGCCATCGGGGTGCATGCCGAACATCGGCAAGCGGTGGCGGCCTTCACGGTCGTGGCGGCGATTCAGTTGGGATGGGGGGCCATTCTCCTAGCCCGGCCCGGTCGTCTGCTCATTGCGCTCGGCGTGGTCGCCAATGTGGCGATCGCTGGGATGTGGCTGCTGGCCAAGACCGTCGGCATCGGGTTTGTCGAGGGTCTGGGTGAAGTGGAGGCGGTCCAGTTTGCCGATTCGATGGCTGCCGCTCTGGCTATCGTGGCGGCGTTGGGTGGCCTGTTCTACCTCTTCGGCATCGGCTCGCGAACCCTCGCCGGGAGCCCACTCGCCACGGGGACCGTCGCCATCCTGTTGGCGGGTTTGAGTTTGCCGGGGATGCTGGCCGCCGGATCGCATGCCCATGCCACCGGCGCTGCCGGTCACGATGCTCACGGCGCCGCCACCGGCGCTGCCGCTCACGATGCTCACGGCGCCACCTCGGTCCCGCCGACCGTATTCGATCCCCTCCTGCCCATCGACCTCGGTGGCCTAGATGGCGTCTCGCCGCAGCAGCAGGCTCGGGCTGAGAATCTGCTGGCTATCAGCCTTATCGAACTCCCGCAGTTCTCTGATCCGGCCGTCGCCGAGTCGATGGGCTTCGTATCGATCGGTGACGGGTTTACCGGGGTCGAGCACTATCTCAGCGCCGCCAACATGAACGACGACAGGATTCTCGATCCGGACTACCCGGAGTCGTTGGTCTACGACACCACCACCACGCCAAAGCACCTAGCGGCCGCCATGTTCATGATGAGCCCCGGCGACGCCTTGACCGACGTGCCTGATGTTGGTGGTGCACTCACCCAGTGGCACATCCATAACAATCTTTGTTTCGCTGGTCCCCGGGTGGCCGGGATCACCAATGCGGAGGGGGTGTGTCCAGGCACTCTCACCAAGGGCATCGAGACTCCCATGATGCATGTGTGGATCCAGAAGCATCCTTGTGGTCCCTTTGCGGCGCTGGAGGGAATCGGCGCCGGCCAGGTGGCCGAGGGTGAAACCAAGGCTTGCGACGCCGCCCACGGAGCCCATTAGCGTCCGAGAGCAGCAAGTATCCACCACCCCCGCATTACCGTGGTTTAGCGTGGGGTTCGTCAAGATTCGTCCCTAAGGAGGGCCCTCGATGAATAAGGCCGAACTCGTCAGCGCTGTCGCAGAGAAGTCAGGTCAGTCCGCCGCCACGGTGGGCTCTGTCCTCAGCGCCTTCGAAGACACCATCACCACCACTGTCGCGGCTGGCGGCAGGGTTCAGATCCCTGGTTTCCTCACCTTTGAGCGAGCCGAGCGGGCCGCTCGGACGGGTCGCAACCCCTCCACAGGGGCCGAGATTCAGATCGCCGCCGCCAAGGTCCCGAAAGTGAAGGTCGGCAAAACCTTCAAGGACACCGTCAACAAGTAGTCCGTGCACCCAGCGCCGCCACCCTCGGGTGGCGGCGCTGTTGTGTGTCACTCCAGCGTGGTCGTTACCGCATCCCCGGTCTGAACGCGCCAAAGCGCCGCGTAGAGCCCGCCTTTTTCCACCAGCTCATCGTGGGTCCCGCATTCGATCATCTCGCCGGCCTCGAGCACGTGGATGCGGGCGGCGTGGCGCACCGTAGAGAGCCGATGGGCAATCACCACGGTGGTGCGATGAGCCGAGACCTGGGCGAGGGATCGCTGAATGGCCGCTTCGGTTTCGTTGTCTACCGCTGAGGTGGCTTCATCGAGTACCAGGATGGCCGGGTCTCGCAGGATGGCCCGGGCGATGGTGAGCCGTTGGCGCTGGCCCCCGGAGAGTTTCTGGCCTCGCTCGCCCACGATCGTGTCGTAGCCCTCGGGAAGCATGGAGATAAAGGAATGGGCCTCAGCGAGGGTGGCGGCCCGCACGAGGTCGTCGTCCCTGGCGTCGGGCCGGCCGTAGGTGAGGTTTTCGCGCACCGTTCCCTGAAAGAGGAACGCCTCTTGGCTGACGAAGCCCATGGAGTGGCGTAGGGAGGCGAAGGTGAGGTCTTCGACGGGCACGCCGTCAATGGAGATTGTGCCGCTGGTGGGTTCGTAGAGGCGCAGGAGGAGTTTTACGAGGGTGCTCTTGCCGGCCCCGGTGGCGCCCACGATGGCGTGGGTCTCGCCGGGCTGGATGTCGAGGCTCACACTGCGCAGCACTTCGCGGCCTTCGCCATAGCTGAAGGACACGTTGTCGAATCTCACCGCCCCGGCTACGGGATGGGTGAGGGTGGAGGCGCCGGAACGGATTGACGGGACGACGTCGAGGAGCCCGAAGATCCGACGGCACGAGGCCATGGCCCGCTGATAGAGATCGAAGGTCTCGCCCAGGCGAGTGAGGGGCCACAGCAAGCGTTGGGTCATGTACACGAGAACGGTGAAAGCCCCCACTTTGAGGGTGCCGTTCAACGTGGCCCGACCGCCCACCACGAGGGTCATGGTGAAACCGGCGAGGATGGCCATGCGGATGAGGGGAACGAAGGCACTGGAGTAGCGGATCGCCTCGGCGTTGGCGCTGCTGTAGGCCTGGCTGTCGGCGGCCACGCGAGCCACTTCGCGCTCTTCGGCGTTGAAGGCCTTGATGGTAGCGATGCCGCCCAGGTTGTTGGTGAGCGTGTCGGCAATACGCCCCGCGGCGGAACGCACGACGTCATAGCGCTTCTCGAGCGTGCGTTGGTAGCGCAGCGACCCTCCGATGATCACGGGAATGGGGAGGAAGGCCAGGACGGCGAGAAGCGGGGAGATCACTGCGAAGGTGATCCCCACCAGCACGACATTGGTAATGGTGAGGATCATTTCGTGGGCGCCCATGTCCAAGAAGCGTTCCAACTGATTCACATCGTCGTTGAGCACGGCCATAAGCCCGCCGGAAGATCGATCTTCGAAGTACGCCAGTTCCAGTTCCTGTACGTGGCGGTAGGACTCCATGCGCACGTTGTGTTCGATTTCCTGGGCGAGGTTCCTCCAGGTGATAGTGGCGATGTAATCGGTGATCGACTCGGCGATCCACACGAGCACCGTGATGCCGGCGAGCAGGTACAGCTGGTCATAACGGTCTTCGATGCCGGTAAGGCGCTGCACGAGGGTCTCGCCCTCGTTCACCACGATGTCCACCGCCACACCGATCAGCAGTTCGGGGGCGATGTCGCACATTTTATTGAGGACCGAGAACACGCTGGCCAAGATCACTTTGGGGTGGTGGCCGCTGGCGTGGCCCCAGAGTTGGCGAAGGGGCGGGACCGACGACGACTCCAGGGTGGCACTGCTAGGGGAATCCATGGAGCAGACCCTAGAAGAACTCACCAGCGGATCCATCGGGCGTTTCTCCGGCTCGGGTCGCTGGCCCGGGAGATTCGGCACTATGGTCGGCCGTCCCAAGGGCGGTTAGCTCAGTTGGTTAGAGCGCCTGCTCGACACGCAGGAGGTCGGGGGTTCGAGTCCCCCATCGCCCACCAAAACGTTCTTACTCAAACCCTCTGGGTAGCGCGGCTCGCCGGGGGTGTTGCTGTCTGAACGTTGGCACGCACCAGGGTCGGCCCTCTGAGCGCTCACCGAGGGAGCCGCGCCCTGAGCAGCCCAGCCGAGGCGATGCCGACCGCCCCGAAGGCGAGCAGTGCAGTGGTCGCAGAGAGTCCATCGATGCACAGACCCCAGAGGAGCAGGCCGACCGGGGCCGCGAGTTGGGCTGCCACGGAAATTGCGGCGATCGCGTGGACCTGCTGGCCGGGTTCGACCGCGTCGGTGGCTGTACCGACGGTCATCGCGCGCGACCCGTAGCGCAGCGATCCGAGTCCGATCCCTATGGCGACCCAGGCCACGAGTTCAACACCTCGGGTGAGGATCAATGCCGTGAGCGCCAGGAGCACGAGGACGGCCGCAGCGCCGGCACCCGTGAGGATCGAGCCCTCGAGGTCCGACCGCTGCCGCGTGCTTCGTCGGACGACGAGCGGTACGAGGAACTCACCCAGGTAGAGCGATGCGCGCAGTATCCCGGCGCCGACGAGCACCGCCCCTGGACGGAGATCGTTGGTGATCGGTACTACCAGAAGCAACGGAGGCGCCACGACCACACTGACGAGGCTGGCGTTGATGAAGGCCAGGCGAAGCGCCCGGTTGGAGCGGACCAGGGTCCGTATGTCGCGCCACGCCCGCTCCGATGGCCTCGGCTCCTGGAACGAACCCGCTGGGTCGATGCGCCAGACGACGACGATCAGCGGGAGCGTGAGGGCGCTGTTCAGCACGAGTCCCCAGCCAAAGGTCCCGGCGTTGAGCAGGACACCGCCGCCGAGCGCGCCGGTCGCCGCGCCGATGGCCGAGAATGCCTTGATCCTCGCCCACGTAGCCGACATCGACCCAGCGGCCGCCAGGTACGCCTTCGTGAGCAAGGGGGTGATGACTTGCGTCGTGCCAATGGCGACGCCCATCAACGGGGCCAGACAGTAGAGGACTGCCACGGGCGGTGCTCCACCCAAGATGAGCAGTCCGCCACCGAGCCAGAGCACCGCCCCGGTGGACTTCCCGACAACGAACATCCTGCGGGATCCGAACCGGTGGGCGAGAGACGGGGCGTGGGGCACGGTCACTGCCGCGGCAACCAGGGCGAGTGCCAAGAAGGTGGCGGTGGCAAGGCCCTCGTTGCCGGCGGTGCCTGCCGCGAGGGTGATCGCGCCGGTGGCCACCAACATGCCGACGGCCGTCCCCCCGACGGACAGCGCGGTGGCGATGGTGTAGGCGCTCCCCGCGCCCGATTCGGTCTGGGCGGGCGCCTCACGTCCTGTCATCGGCTCAGCCTCGCTTCGGCTGAATCTGCGCGCCGACTGCCAACATATCACCTCGCCGCGGCTTCATCGGCGGTCGGGGACTCGACCTGGTCCGAGAGAGGGATGCCTACCGGACCGAGTTCAACGAGATCCGACCCCACGAGGCCCTGTCCTGGTACCGGCCCCTCGGCGTCCATCTTGGCCACGCCGACCCAAGAACCCTCAACTTCCCCGAATCGAAATCTCTGCCAGGTTCCTGACACGGGACATGTTCACTATGGCCGTCACACCCCATAGCTATGGTGACGCCGCTTCATCTGGAGCAGGCGGAGTACCCTCTCCGAGACGCTGACCACGGGATGTCGAGCACGATGAAGATCATCCACACCAGCGATTGGCACCTCGGCCGCCACTTCGGTCCGGTGTCGTTGCGGAGCGACCAGGAGGCATTTTCCGACTGGTTCGTCAGGCTTGTCCAGGACCAGGACGCAGACCTCGTGGTCATTGCGGGAGACCTGTACGACCGGGCGATCGCCCCCGTCGAGGCCATCGATCTGTTCCGAGACACCATGGGTCGCCTGCTGGCCACGGGCACCGTCGTCGCAGCTATCAGCGGCAACCACGACAGCCCGGACCGCCTGGCCCCCTACGCGAACATGCTTGACCCCAGCGACTTCTACCTCCGCGGCGGCTACCAGGGCATCGGCGAGGTCATCTGCCACGAGTTCCGCGACGGGCCGCTGGACCTCGTGCTCCTGCCCTTCCTCGAGCCGCAAGCAGCGCCAGATCGCTTTGGCGCAGACGAGGAGCCTACAGCCGACGGCGACGACGAGACCGCGCTGGTGGAGCGTCGCCAGCGACGCACCCACCATTCCGTGCTCGAGACCGCCGCCGGCGCCGCCCGCTCTGCACGCACCTCGCCGCGCTCACTTGCGATCGCCCACGCCTACGTCACCGGCGCCACGACCTCCGAGTCCGAGCGTCAGCTCGTCGTGGGCGGCACGGGCGAGGTGCCCGCCAGCGTGTTCGACGGCTTTTCGTACACCGCGCTCGGTCACCTCCATCGGCCGCAAACCGCGGGCGGGGACACCGTTCGTTACTCGGGGACACCGCTGGCCTACTCCTTCTCCGAAGAGCACGAGAAGTCCGTTACCGTCATCGAGATGGATGGGGTTGGCGGCTGCGAGATCAGCGAGATCCCGGTCACCGTTGGCCGCCGGGTCCGCACCCTCACCGGCGAGCTCGGCTACCTGCTCGACTCGGTCGACCACGCCGGCGCAGAGGAGTGCTTCGTGCGGGCCATCGTGACCGACCGCGAGACGGTGCTCGACGCCAAGGCGCGGCTCGCCACCCGCTACCCCCACATCGTCGAGGTCCGCCTCCTGCCCAACGGGAACGAGCTCGAGATCGGTTCGGCACCCACCGATGTCCGGGACCTTCCTCCCATCGACGCGGCCCGTCAGTTCTGGGAGGCCGCCCAGGGAAGCCCGCCCGACGTCCTGCTTGATGCACTCCTGGTCGGGGCCACCACCCGCGCGACCGCTGGGGGTCCCACATGAAGCCGATCAAGCTCATCCTCGAGGCCTTCGGGTCCTTCCCCGGCACCGAGACAATCGATTTCGCATCCCTCGCGCCACGCGGCCTCTTCGTGGTCAGCGGCGATACCGGCACCGGCAAGACCACGATCTTCGATGCCATGTGCTGGGCGCTCTACGGCAAGATGCCCCTCAAGGACGCCAAGGACGTCAAGTCTGATCACGCATCCCCCGAGACCCGGACCCGGGTCGTTTTCACTTTCGGGAGCGGCGGCGAGCGCTACGTCGTTACCCGGAACCCCGAGCAGTTCCGCTCGGCGGCACGCGGAAGCGGGTTCACGAAAGAGCTGGCCAATGCTCAACTCGTACGGGTCACCGACAATGGAACCGAGTCCATCGCCACCGGCGCCCGCGACACCAGTGCTGCCTGCAGCGGCCTCATTGGCCTCGACGCGATGCAGTTCCAGCGGGTCATCCTCCTGCCCCAGGGCGAGTTCTCGCAGTTCCTGCTGGCGGACACCGCACAGCGCGAGTCTCTGCTGGGCCAGCTCTTCGGCGGCAAGGTGTTCGACGACATCGTCGACCAGCTCAAGCAGGACCGCAACCAGCTGCGCCAGCAGATCGGCGCCATCGACAACTCGATCAGTGCAGAGCTCGAGAACGTCCGCACCAACCTGCAGCACGCTGCCTCGCCACTGGGCTTCGAGCTGCCCGAGGGCCTCGAAAAGATCGAACGCGACGGGATGGATTCGTTGCTGCACTCGATCGACGCTCCGCTCGCCGCCCTCGCCGCCAAGGTCGCAGAACTTGTGGTTGAGGTCGGAGTGGCGACCGAGGCCCACCACCGCGCCGAAGGGGAGGCCACCCGCTTCGACGCCGCCGAAGGGCACCGCACTACCCTCGCTGCGCTGCAAGAGCGGGAACCCGTGGTCCGGGCCGATCGTGCGTCCGCCAGCGCCTCAGTTGCCGCCCGCCCCGTGACCGTCGCCGCCGACGCCCTCGCCGAGGCGCGCCAGACCGAGGTTACGGCGAAGGATCAGCTCGCCGACCGCCTCTCGACCATCAGCGAATCGTTCTCATCTATCGGCGTGGAGGCCGACACCTCCACGGCGGGCACCATCAAGGATCAGGTCGCCACCCAGCGGTCCCTCCACCAGGTCAACGTCGCCGCCCTCAAGAAGCTCCGTGACGCGCTCGCCGAGCACGATGCCGGAACCAGCACCAGCCAAGCCATCGC
This sequence comes from Acidimicrobiia bacterium, assembly GCA_009694375.1. Lineage (NCBI taxonomy): Bacteria > Bacillati > Actinomycetota > Acidimicrobiia > Acidimicrobiia bacterium. The sequence continues at coordinate 59,933 of SHVB01000013.1, read as the reverse complement.
CACCGACATCGCCACCGCCAGCGCCACCCGGTCGGCGGCGGCAGAGCGGCGCGATGTGATCGCAACCGCCCTGACCGACCTCCGATCGCGTGCGGTGGATCCGGATGGCATCAAGGCCGAGAGCGCGAAGGTCACCCGGCGCGTCGACGCACGGCGTGAGCTCAATGAGGTCCAGGCGGAGCTGGTCGACGCCGCAGCCAACGCCACCGCGGTCAGCGCCAACTACGAACGGGTCTACGGGGCCTTCGTCTCGACCCAGGCACCTCGCCTCGCAGCAAGGCTGGTCGAGGGCGAACCGTGCCCGGTGTGCGGCGGGGTCGAGCATCCGATGCCCGCCACCGGCGATGGCGACGCCCCCACCACCGATGACGATGTCCAACGAGCGTCGGCGGCCAGAGACGCCGCCAACTCGGCCGTCGGTGTCCTCGAGAGTCGCCAGACGGTCCTGCGAAGCACCCTGGATGACGACGTCGACGCCACCATCGACCAGCTCACGGCCCGCTCGACCCAGCTCGCCGCGCAGCATGTCCAGGCCACCGAGGACGCCGGGACGCTCGCCAACCTGGAGCACGAGCACTCGACCCTCGAGAATGTGCTCCACACCGTGGACCTCCGGCTCGCCCGGCTCGCCGAGAAGACCGATGCGGCCCGGGAAGACCTGGCCCAGCGCACCACCGAGCTGGACGCGGCGAAGCTCGCGACCAGCGGGATAGATGGCGACGACGTGGATCGCACCGGCAAAGTGCTCGACGCCTTGGACGGCCACGTCACGGGTCTGGAGCAGCGATTCACCAACGTCAACAGCCGAGGCTCCGCCGCAACCGTGAACGAGGAGCAGCTCACCAAAGCGCTCGCCGCCAGCCCGTTCGACACCGAGGGCGAGGCCCGTGAGGCGCTCCTGTCCAGCGACGACGAGCAGGCCAAGAATTCCGCAGCCACCGAATACGACAAGGCCTGCGACGCGGCCACCACGGCACTCGAGGTCCTCACCAAGCAGGGCATCCCCGCCCATGCCCCTGACCTCGCGGCCACCGAGTCCGCCCGGACCGCGGCGGCGGCCAACCAGGCCGCCCGAGCCGCCGAATGCACCAGCGCCACCGATGCCCGCCAGTACAGCCGCTTGGCCCTCAAGAAGCACGACGAGCTCATTGAAGGATCCGATGATCAGCGGGCTCGGTCTGAACGAGCCGATCTGGCCTTCCAGGTATGCCAGGACGGCGGGCCCGGCGCCGACATGTCCCTGAAGCGCTGGGTCCTCACGCGAGAACTCGATCGCGTCACCGCTGAGGCCAACGTCCACCTCCACCGGATGACCTCGGGGCGCTACACGCTCCACCGCGGCGAGACGAAGGCCGACGGTCGGCGGAAGTACGGACTCGACCTCGAGGTCCTCGACGCCACCACCGGACGAGCCCGCTCCACCTGCTCGCTCTCCGGCGGAGAGCAGTTCCAGGCATCGCTCGCCCTCGCCCTCGGACTGGCCGACGTCGTCAGCCACGGGGGCGCCGCCAGCGGCAAGACCTTCGAGACGCTGTTCGTCGACGAGGGGTTCGGGTCGCTCGACCCCCGCTCGCTCGACGACGCCATCGACACGCTGCACCAACTGCACGCCACCGGCCGCATGGTCGGCGCCATCACCCACGTCGAAGCGATGAAGCAGCAGCTCCACCTGGGCATCGAGGTCAAGCGCCTCCCCGATGCCGGCGGATCGACCCTCGTCGTTCACCCCTGAGGGCGAACTACCCCCAGAGCCGTTCATGCAACCCCGACGCCCGGGTGATCGGCTGCAAGATCGCTGCTCGGACCGCCGCTTCCGTTGCCACCAACGTCACCCGCTCCTTGCCCCGCGTGATTCCCGTGTAGAGCAACTCGTTCGACAAGATCCGCGACCCTGCCGCTGGGAGCGACACCACCGCATGGGCGAACTCCGAGCCCTGGCTCTTGTGCACGGTCATGGCCCACCAGGTCTCCAGTTCCGCAAGTTGCGAAGGAGCCAGCTCTCGCATGCCCGCCGCCGAAGGCGCCGCCACCACGGGACGGTCGTCCCTCAGTATGACGATGCCGGTATCGCCGTTGAACACGCCGGTGACGTAGTCGTTGCGGGTGACGATCACCGGCCGCCCCACGTACCAGCGACGGTCCGTCCGCACCCCCGGCACCAGGCGCCCCAGGCGCCGTTCGATCTCATCCCGCCAGCCGTAGGAGCCCAGCGGACCCCACCGCGTTCCGCACAGCACCTTCAGATCAAGCGCCGCCGCCATCGCCGCTTCGGCGTCGCCGGCGTGAGCGGCTCGGACCACGATCGCTGCCTGCTTGGCCACCTCCCGTCGGAGCATCGTGAGGGCATCGGCATCGCCGGGGTCGATCAACGTCACATCGTCGACGCTCGGATCGCGCAGCACATCGAGGGCCCCATCCACATCGCCCGTTCGCACCGAGTCAGCCAGCCGGGCTATGGCGGAATCGGAGCCGAACCGGTGGACACGATCAAGGACCACGATGCTGTCCTCGAGCTTCCCGGAGACTACTAGTGGGCCGCGGGCTGCCGGCCCGACAATGTCGCCCATGACCGCTCCCGCCTCGACGCTCGCGAGCTGGAACGGATCACCCACCAGCACCAGACGGGTCTGTGGGCGAAGCGCGTCGAGCACCTTGGCCATCAGCGGCAGATCGACCATCGAGGTCTCATCGATCACCACCAGATCGTGCGGAAGCGGATCGGTGTGGTCGTGGCGGAACGACATCCCGTCACGCCAACCCAACAGCCGATGGATCGTGCCGGCCTCTGTAGCCAGCAACGGGCCCGCCACCTCGGGAGGGAGCGACGCGGTGGTCACCGCCTGGTGCACGGCCTCGCTCATCCGAGCGGCGGCCTTCCCCGTGGGTGCCGCCAGCGCCACCACGAGCGGACGCCCTGCGTCGATCGCCAGTTGGTGGGCCGCGGCCAAAAGGCGCGCCACCGTGTAGGTCTTGCCCGTGCCGGGACCACCGGCCACGACCGTCACTCGACGCCGCAGCGCTACCGACGCCGCCCGTCGCTGGAGGTCCGGCTGAGCCGGATCGTCGGCTCCGAAGTAGGTGTCGAGCACCGCGTCGAGGGACCCGGAGGCGGCGAGATCGTCCTCGGCAGCGGCGGAGATCAGCCGGTCGCCGACCTGGCGTTCATAGCGCCAGTAACGCTCGAGGTACACGCGCCGACCATCGAACACGAGCGGAAGCGTCACATCGCCGACAACGGCTGTCGCCGGTCCACCGGTGGCGGCGTCACGCACCACCACGGCCGCAGCAGACCCCAACGCAGCGGCCCAGGCGGCGGGCTCCGGCCACACCAGTGCAGCGACCGCCGCGTCGAGAGCATGATCGGCCTCGCTGTCGCCGTCGGAACTGGGGTCACTATCACCGGCTCGCTCAGCACCCAGGCCGGGCAAGGCCTCGTCGAGCGCTACGCAGACGTGCCCGAGCTGCAACGCCCGGACGCACAGTGCGGCGGCCAACAGGACCTCGTGGGGTGTCCCGGGCACCGAGCGGGCAACTGCAGCTGCCACCTGCACCTCAGGCACGCGCAGTACGCCGGCGTCGACGAACGGACGAAGCGATGCCGCTTCGGGCGGGATGTGTACGGTGATCGGATCGTTCACGACCCACCGCCCGGACGACGGGGACGGCCATCGAGAAGATCGGACAGCGCGCGGATCGCCGCCGCCGGCGGGTGCCACTCGAACAAGCCGTCTGGGGCGCCGCCGTGTACCGGGGTGTCAGGCCCCACCATCCCGCGAAGGAAGAGGTAACCGACGCCGCCGAGGTGGACCCCCGGGTCGTAGTCCGCAACCCGCCACCGCAGGTAGCGGTGCAGGGCCACGCTGTAGAGCAGCGCCTGGAGCGGGTAATCGGCATCGGCCATCGCTGCGACCAGCTGATCGGGCTCGAAGTGCCAAGAGGTAGGGGTGACACCTCGTGCGGCCAGTCGGTTGCTCTTGTAGTCACAGACCACGAAGCGGTCGGGCGTCCCCGCGCGGTGGATGCGGGCCACGAGGTCGATCGACCCGGTGAGGTGGCCCGCCAGTCGGGCGCCGAACGGGCCCGAGGCGAGGTGCTCTGCCCATGGGCGCAGCGGATCATCCGGATCGAGCTGCTCGAGCAGGACCCGACCCACATCGGCGTCGGACGGGATCGATCCGGCCATCCCGAGGGTGAGATCGAACGTCAACTCGTCGAGCCGGTCGGTTCGAGGCAGCTCGCACAGTGCTCGACCGTCGAACAACGGCCCGAGCGGCGTGCGCAGCACCGCCTCCAGTCCCTCGACGAGTAGGCCGGGATCTACTGGCCAGCGGTTCCACCGCAGGCTCGCGTCGACCGCGTCACCGAGTTCGGCCGCCAGGTCCGCGGCGGTGAAGTCGGCGACCTCGAAGACCTTGTGCACGAGGTTGCCGAACCCAGCGCCACCAGCGATGTCGCCCAGCGGCAGGTCGATGCCATGGCCCACGACGATGTCCGGATCCGCGGCCGCTCCGTCCACGTCGTGCTCATCGGCCGATCGCCCGTCTCCCAGGGTGGCATCGGTGGGATCCAGCACGGCGTGGTGACCACCGCCCAGGGCGGTGATGGAGGTGAACGACCAGCGGGCGCAGTCTCTCGGCAGCGTGCGTCCGAGCGACGCTACGACGAGGTCATCGTCGACACGGTCGTCGGGTCTGGCCCACCGCCGCCGATCGATGGTGGACAGCCCCACCAGGGCCACGTCGAGGGTGCCGCCGCCACGTGCCACCAACGGTTCCAGCGCCGCGACCGCATCCTCACCGAAGGGGACATCGACCTCGTCAGCGGTGAAGGCCTCGGGGTCGATCTGCCCGTCCTCCCCGCGGGCGAACAGGACCCGAGCCAGGCCCGTGATCGGCGCATCGCCGGTGGGCAGCCACCACACCGCCAGGTGGTGGCATGCCCGGGTGAGCGCCACGTAGAGCACGCGCAGGTTGGTACCCACCGCCTCGGCCGCCGCCGCCCTCGTGCGCTCCGCACGAGCGTCGGCGTCGCCCCACTCCAGCTTGCTGGCGACGTCGATGACGCGTGTGCTGTCCTTGTGGTCCCACCAGACGTTGTGGTCTGCCTTCGCACCGCGAGGGCGCCACAGCGACGGGCAGCACACGACCGGGAACTCGAGGCCCTTGGCCACGAACGTGGTCATGATCTGGACGGCGCGAGCCTCGGATTCCACCCGGCGAGCGGCAAGATCGGCCTCGGGATCGCCGTCGTCGTTGCCGCCCGACAGCTGTTCGTAGAGCGCGAGCAACGAGGTTGGGCTGGGTCGCCGTCCACCGGCGATGACCAGCAGCTCGGCGATGTGGTCGACGTCGGTCATGGACCGGTCGCCGTCCTCACGGGCCAGTACCCGTTCGGCCACGCCGGTCTCGGAGCGCAGCAGGCCGATGAAGCCGGCCACGCCATGGGCGTTCAGGTGCTCGCCCCAGCGGTGCAACCGCTCCTGTAGCTCCACGAGATCGGCGTCGGACGCGGCCGCGACCCAGCCCGCATCGCGACCGCCGAACCAGCTGAGCGCGGCGGCGCGTGCGGCACGGGGGTCGGTGGGACGGGCCACCGCAGCGAGCAGCCGGTGCCAGTGACCGGCTGCCTCGGATGTCAGCACGTTGTCGCCACGTGAGATCACGGCGGGGATGCCCATCCGCCCGAGCGCCTTACGGATCTCGACCGCCTCGTAGTTGGCGCTCACCAGGACGGCGATGTCGTCGGGGCGCAGCGGCCGGGTGGCACCAGGGTCGTCAGAGGCTGGGTCAGGGATGTGGGCTCGTTCCAGGAGATCCCGTAGGTACGAGCCCATCTCGTCGAAGGTGACGGCCGCTCCATCACCGTGGGCAAAGCGGGTATCGCCCTTCTTCACGCGAGGCACGTCGTGCGCATCCACGAGCCGAAGCGACAGTGCGGGCAGCGGCGTTCCGTCGGCCGTGACGAAGGCCCGACCCTTGTTCTTCTCAGCTACAGCTACGCGCTGGAACCCGATGCCGGCGTCGCCGAAGGTGGCGCCGCTCAGGAGTACCTCGGTGGCCTCCAGCACCCGGGGGTCCGACCGCCAGTTGGTGTCCAGGTTGCGACGGTCGGTGCCCGGTGCGTGCGCCGCCTGGAGATAGGTGTGGACGTTGGCGCCCCGGAACGCGTAGATGGCCTGCTTTGGGTCGCCCACCAGGACGAGCGCCGTTCCCGCTCCGCGGTCACCGGACGCGAGGTGTCCAAAGACCGCGTCGAAGATCGACCATTGGACCGGGTCCGTGTCCTGGAACTCGTCGATGAGGGAAACGCAGTACCGGCTCTGGATCGCCTCTCGGGCCGCCGGACCGAAGGTGTCGTCTGCGATGGCATCTCGCAGGCGGACCAGCAGGTCATCGAACGACTGCGTCGCTGCTGCACGGCGGCGGCGGTCCACCTCGGCCACCACCTGGTCGACCAGTCCTCGCAACCTGGTGGCGGCGGGTAGCACGTCGTCATCCGCGTTGGGCACCAGGCGAGCACCGGGGTTCCCGATGGCCAGCGACGCAGCGACGCATAGCGCGTTGAGGTCGGGCACATCATCGAGGTCGTGGTCTGCCCGCACCGCCTCTCCGACCAGGAGGTCGGTGGCCACCTGGGCCACGATCGAGCTGGCATCGTCGAGCAGCACGGCATCGGGGTCGGCCAGCACGGCAGAACCGAGGGTGCCGAGGATCTGCTGGGCGAACCCGTGGATCGTGGTGATAGTGGCGCTGTCGAAGTCGGTGATCGCAGCGCGCACCCGTTCGGAGCGAAGTGCCCGCACGGAGCCGTCGCGATCCCAGACTGCGGCCGCGACCGCGTCCGTTGCCAGATCCTCGGGGATCTCGGTGTAGTCGAGGAGGTCGGCAAACTCCACCAGCCGGGCCCGCACCCGGTCCTTCAGTTCCGCCGCCGCCGTCCGGGTGAACGTCACCACCAGCAGCTCCCCGATCGGGATTCCCTCCTCGGCCACGTAGCGAGCAGCCAGGGACGCCAGCGCATAGGTCTTGCCCGTGCCCGCGCTCGCTTCGATGGCCAAGCGGCCGGTGGGCAGCGGATCGTGCAGGGAGAAGGGTTCCAAGGCGGTCACAGATCGGCCCCGTCATCGTCGGGTGCGGCTTGGGAGTCGTGGAACGCACCCCAGAGGACCGAGGCATAGCGCTCCGCCCGTCCCCCGTTCCCACCAGGGGGGTCGTCGGGCCGGCACTCAATGGCGAGCAGCTCGGCGAACGTGATCGAGCCGAACACCAGCTGGACCCAGCGATCGACACCCTCACCCATGCCCTGGTAGCCGCTCCACGTGGCCGCCCTCGGCTTGCCCTCGTAGAGGTCGATCGAGGTCTCGGGGAAGATCGGAAGCGGCTCGGTCCGACCGCGCTGGAACAGGCCGACCACAGTGGACAGCGCGGTCAGCGCTCGATCTCGACGTTGCGTTGCGGACTCCCCTGGCAGCGTGATCGCTACGGACTTCACGCGCGCCTTGCTCTTCGCGGACGCCACGAGCTGGGCGGTCCACGGACGGCTGGGATCCTGCGCGGTGAGCGCCAGCAGGTCGAGCCACGGACCGAGCTCGCGCTTGCGGTGCCAGTGCGACGCCGTGACCGTGACCGGGCCGGGGGCGACCCCGCGGTCGTCTCGGACCGATCCCACCAGCCGCGTGCCATCGGGGAGGCTCACGTCGACGGGCCGTTGGATCGGTTCCGTGCCCAGTACCCCAAGATCGTCGAGGCAATCGACGAGCGGGTCCACCTTCTCCACGGTGAGGTCGATGGCCCGATCGGACAGACGGCCGGGCGGCAGGAGGTCTGACGCCCGTTCCCGTCGCCGGAACGAGCCGACGTCGCCGCCGGAGCGCCGGTGGGCCAGCAGGCGGTCGGCCACCTTCCAGCTCTCGAGCGAATCGAGCTCGAGCACGAGGTTGCGGCCTTCGGAGGCGCGGGCCAAGCCACTCGAGGTCGACGACGGGGCGACGAGCTTGCCCCCGGAGCGCGAGGGAACCTCGGGGAGGTTGACCCTGAGGCACGAACGTACGAAGTATCGCACCGGGTTCTCGAGGAAGTCTCGGAGCTCACCGAGGTCCACCACCGGCAGGGGGTCGACGGCGAGCGGCTCCTCCAGGAACGCGGGCGGCGACAGGTTCATCCGGCGTCGATCGGCACCGTCTCGAGCCAAAGTGTTGAACCCCCAGGCCACGGTGGCGCCAGGATCGATCGCACCCGGCCGGAAGTTCCGCTCGTCGTAGCCCTGCCTGGGATGGGCGATCTCGATCGCGGCCATGGCCTCCTGGCGCTTGCCATCGGCGATGGTGGCCGCCACGGCCTCGCGCAGCTCCGCGACCGCCACCGCCGGTGGGACGGGCTGGTTGGTGACCACGCTGTGGCCGGTGCGGGTGATGATGAGGTGGTCCTCCGCGGCCAGGACCGCATCGAGCAGCGCCTGACGGGTTTCGGCGCGGCGGTCTCGATCCCCGATCTCGGGAGCGAGCGAGGTGAGGTCGTCTCCGTCGGGGGCGCCTGATGTGAATGCCGATTCGTCGACCCCGAGGAGGCAGACGACGCGGTGCGGCAGCCCTCGTAGCGGCGTGAGGGAGGTCACGGTGATCCCACCGCGGAAGAACTCGGCCCGACCGGCGGTGTCCTGGAGGCGACGACCGATGAGTGCTCGAACCTCCGCCAGTGTGAGATCCACGGCGGAGGGCTGGCCACCGATCGCCGCCTGCTGGGCGATGTCCTCGAACAGGTTGGCCAGCTTGGCTGCCTGCCACTCTCCGCCGCGCTCGGTGGCGAACAACTGGTCCGAGGCGTCGCGAAGCAGGTCTATCCACTCGCCGACGGGCCGTGGGCGTTGGGCCTCGTCTGCCAGCAGCTTCAACCGGTCGAGGAGTTCCGCGAAGCGTCCGGCCAGCGCGACGCCTGAACCTTCGACTCCGATCGGGAGCACCTCGCCCGGGCCGAGCGCCAGCGGATCGTCGCTGACCATCACGCCTAGCAGCAGGCGGTCCAGGGCCGTGGACCACGCGCCGTCCGCATGGCCGGCCGGCAACCCCCATCGCTGTCGGTGAGCGGCGTCGAGGCCCCACCGGACATTGGCCTGCTCCACCCAGTCAGCCAGGCGAGACAGGTCCTCGTCATCGAGGTCGTAGCGTTCGCGGACCGGCGCTAGGTTCGCAAAGTCGAGCACGGCCGCATCCGAGAAGCGGCTGTCGAGGAGCTCCAGAAGCGAGGCTAGGGCGGCCAGGACGGGCACGATGGATCCGAGGGAGCGATCGGTCATGCGGTAGGCCAGCGCTGGCGACCCGCTGTTGTCATCTGCCACCGGGCTAGACGAGGCGCTCGGACCCCAGGCCGCCTCGATCAGGGGGACGAACTCCTCGAGCGACGGACACAGAACCACGACATCGTCCTCCCGGAGATGGTCGTCGTCGGCGAGCAGGTGGAGGATCTGATCCCGGAGCACCTCCACCTGACGGCTGGCGCCATGGCAGGAGTGGATCCGCAGCGATCGGTCGTCCGCGGATGGGACCAGCTGGCCGGCCGGCTTCTGATCGGCACGGAGGTCGGCCTGCACCTGCTGGAGCACGGTGGTCACAGCGGACCTAGGGGTGGGGGCCGGGCCGATCGGCTCGTCCGCCCCGCGGTCGCCCAGCAGCACGAGGGTATCTCGCGCCGGGCGGGCCCACGAGCGCAGGAGCGGGTGGAGGCCACCCACAACACCGGGCGGACGCCGGACCTTGTCGGCCAGCGCGGCTGACGGGTGGTGGAGCAGCAGGTGCACGTCTCGCTGGGTCGCGAGCGCGTCGAGCAGTTCGAGGAACGGTGCCCCACCCGGGATGGTGGTCAGGCCGAAGAGCGAGACCCGTTCGGGCACGTCGTCGGGGCACTGACCTGCCCGCAGAGCGGCCAGCTGATCGGGCATCAACTCCGCAGGGCTCGGCATGCCGACCTGCTCGCGCACCGAACGCCACAGGTACGGCTGCCAGCGCGCTCGCTCGGGAAGGGGATTACCCAATCCGTCGACGTCATCGCCGGCTCCCCACGACCGCACCATGTGCGGACGGTGGAGGAGGTAGCGGTCGAAGAGATCCGCCAGACGCCGGGCGCGCGACCAGCGGGTCGCACCTGGTGCCAGCTGTGCGATCGGACCGAGGCGCGCATCGGAGCCCAGGCCGGCAAGCACCTCCAGCACCACCCATGTGAGCTGGTCGACACCCCATGGATCGGGCTCGTTCGGGTCCCGCGGGGCGAGGATTCGCTGCACCAGTCGCTGGGGATACAGCAGGTCGAGATTGGCGGCGACGCCGTCGGTCGATGACGGGTCCACCGAGCATCCCAGCCGCTGCGAGAGCTGGAGGCGAAGCCAACGGTCAACCCCGGCGGACCCCACGACGATCCATTCCGCAGCCATCGGATCCGCCACGGGCGCGGCGAGCACGGCCGCCAACTGGTCAGCCAGGCCGCCCATCTGCTCATGTCCCTGCAGCTGCAGCACGATCGAACCGTACACGGAGGCTGTGACGCCGGAGTCTGGACCGGCACGTGTCAACGTCGGTGAGACATCGGCTGCTCAGATGGCGGTGGGTGCCAGGGGCGTCTTGGACGGTTGGTTGATCCATGCCGCCCCAGGGATGAATCACCCGGGTCTGCCGAGGGTTTGGTTGACGGTGGGTAGGGACCCTCCCAGCGTTAGCAGCCGTGCCGGGGCCGGATCGACACCCCCGCCAGGCGGAACTCGCGGGCCAGAGTCCTGGCGCCGACATTGAACTTCTTCGCTACGACCGGCGAGCGAAGCGCCCTGCGCGTATCGTGTCGCCGCCTTGGCAACCGAGTCGTCGGTCATCTTGCGGGCTACGCGCCGCCGTTGAATGCCTGCTCGATCCAGGTGGGTGATGATCGTGATCCGGTTCACCTTGTGCTGACGAGCGAGGGCATCGAGCGGCGCACCCTCGCAGTAGAGGTGGCACAGCTCACCGATCTCAGCCGCCGATAGCCTGCGTTGGACAGGGTTTGAAAGCCGTCCCCCCTGCGCCCACCAAATCGTTGGTTGTATGGCAGCATGACGCCATGCCACGGCGGGTCCTCGGGACGATCACCGAACCGGCCCGAACGGTCGACGTCATCCACGACACCGACGTGCTGGTGGTGGGGTCGGGCCCGGCGGGTCTGGCCGCCGCGCTGGCCGCCGCGCGAGCCGGAGTGCAGGTGACGCTGCTGGAGCGCTTCGGATGCTTCGGAGGCAATATCACGGCGGTCGGGGTGGAGGGTATGGCCTGGTATCGCCACGAGGAGACCGTTGAGGCGAACGGCATCGGTCGCGAGTTCGAGACCCGCGCGCACGAGATGGGAGCCGCGGTGGCGGAAAGCCAGTCGCTGTCCTTCGAGCTCGATGCCGAGGGCTTCAAGGTGGTGGCCGATCGCCTCGTGGAGGAGGCGGGCATCGAGGGGATGCTCCATCGCACGTTCGTGGCCCCGCTCGTTTCGGGCGACGAGGTTGTGGGGGTCATCACGGAATCCAAGGCCGGTCGCGAGGCGATTCGGGCCCGGCGCGTCATCGACGCGTCGGGCGACGCCGACGTTGCTCATCGAGCGGGGGCGCTGACCCACCTCACGCCTCGCGAGGAGATGATGGCCACCTCGGTGATGTTCCACCTGGTGGGTGTCGACCCGAGGAAGTTCATGGACGGAGTGCGGGACGATCCTCAGACCTATGGCGATTGGTCGGGGGGAGGGGAGTGGGTTATCGAGACCGACGACAAGGAAGACGCTCTGTTCTCGCCGTTCTTGCAGAAGCCCTTCCGCAGGGCCATCGAGGAGGGCATCATCCCGTCCGATCTCACTACGCTGGCGGGCACCTGGGGGGCGCTTCACGAGACGGGCGAACTCACCTACATGAACATCGTGCACCTCAACGGCCTCGACGGCACCGACCCTGACGATCTGGCTCGCGGTGAGATCGAAGGTCGACGGCAGGCGATGCACGCCATCGACGCGCTGCGCGCCTTCACTCCGGGGTGCTCCGGTGCCCGCCTCCGCAATTTCGGCATGACGTTGGGCATCCGCGACACCCGCAAGATCGACGCCGAGTACAACCTCACCGAGGCCGATGTGCGGAACCAGGCACACTTCGAAGACTCGATCGGCATCTACCCGGAGTTCATTGACGGCTACGGCGTGCTGGTCCTCCCCACGACCGGTCGCTACTTCCAGATCCCGTTCCGAAACCTCATCCCGAAGGGGGTCGGCAACCTTCTGGTGGCCGGTCGATCATCGGGCGGCGACCGCATCTCACACGCCGCCACGCGAAACATGTCCTGCTGCGCCGTCCTCGGCCAGGGGGCGGGCATCGCAGCCGCCTGCTCGCTGCACGCGGGCGTGGAGGTCGCAGAGGCGCCCATCCACGAGGTGCAGCGCGAGCTCGATCGTCAGGGAGTCCGCTACCGCTGAACGCACGGTCGCCCGCCACCGTCGGTGCTACGGCAACGGCCTGGGTGCCTGGGAGAGGGTCTCACCACGGTTGGTCTGGTCAGGGGCCCGATCTCGTGGTCGATCGCTGGCGCCGGTTTGGTGGTGCCAGCGGGCACGGCGGTACAGAGACCACCTGGTTCGCTATCGCTCGACCGGGTGCTGGGCGATCACCGAGCTCGCCTCGAGGGCATCGATCTCTTCGGTTGAGAGGCCGAGGAAATCCCGCAGAACGGTGCCGTTGTCGCGCCCCAGGGTGGGGGCCGGGCGGCGCAGCCATTGGTCCACGCCGCTCATGCGGAACGGCAGCGAGGGGAGCGGCATCGGCCCCACGACCGGGTGATCGGGGGCTTCGAAGTATCCCCGGGCTTCCATCTGTGGGTTGGCCTCAAGGACACGCGACGCGTCCACCACCGCCGACGCGGTCACTCCGACGGCCCGGAGCGCAGCCGCCGCGTCCACCGCCCGGTGGTGAGCCGTCCAGCGCCCCAGGTGTTCGTCGATGAGATCATGCTGGAGGCGTCGGCCTTCGCGCGTGTCGAGGGCAGCATCGAGCGCCCAGGCGGGATCACCGAGCGCGGCGCGGAGCGCCCGCCACTGCCGGTCGTCGCCGACAGAGATGGCCACCCACGAATCGACGGCGACAACCCCAGGCACGCAGGGGTAGAGGCCCTGGGGGGCCGCCAACGCCGAGCGGTTTCCCTCCCGCTGCATCCGGCGGCCGTATGCCGTCCACTCGAGCACTTGTTCAGCGGCAATGTTCAGGCTCGTCTCGGACAGCGGGCTCTCGACCAGGTGGCCGCGACCCGTTCGGTCCCGATCGGCCAGGGCTACCACGACGGCCAGAGCGGCGTGCATGCCGGCCACCGGGTCACACGGTCCTCGTGGGATGCGCGGCTGGTCGGATGGGAATCCGGTGATCCAGGCCAGGCCGGAGAACTGCTCGACGGTCTGCGCGAACCCGGGGCGATCCCGCCACGCTCCGGTGAGGCCGAAGGCGGGCATCCGGGCCAGGATCGCCCGGGGATTGATCTGTCGCACGAGGTCCCAGGTGAGCCCGAACTCGTCGAGGACCCGGGGGGTGAAGTTCTCCACCACCACGTCGCAGTGAGCGATCATCCGCTGCAGCAGCGCGAAGCCGGTGGGATCGCCGAGATCGAGGGTCAACCCGGACTTGTTGGTGTTCACCTGAAGGAAGTGGGGGCTGGCCTCCCAGTGCTGCTCGTAGCTACCGACCATCATCACGCCGATCCCCCGCATCCCGTCGGGTCGGCGGGCCGACTCCACATGGATCACCTCGGCCCCGAGGCTGGCCAGGAGTTGGGTGCACGAGGGTCCCGCGAACCAGGCCGTCAGGTCCAGGATGCGCAGGCCCCGCAGCGGGAGGTCATCCGGGCCGGCGCCGGCCGACAGCGACGGGCCCGGCTCGGCTCGCGGAGGAAAACGTGGAGTGTCGCCGCTCTCATCGAGGCTGGGGGCCGGGGATGGGGGCGGCGGATCGGCGTCATCGACGCGCCAGGGCCGGCGCGGTTGGCGGAAGCGGTTGGACGCATCGGCCACAAAGACACCGCGGTCGATGTTGTGCGGGTGGGCCAGCACCGCTTCGGCGTCGCCGACGGGGGCCACGGGGATCCGAAGGGCGGCGGCGGCGTCGACGATGGCATCGGTGCGGTGGCCCGAGCACCAGTCGCTGACGAGTCCGGTCCACTCCTCGAAGCGGACCATCCGCCCGAAGACCGAGGCCAGTTCCTCATCGCCCACGAGATCCTGGCGTTCGATGAGGAGCAGAAAGGCCTCGAATTGTTTGCGAGCGTTCGTGCAGAAGCCCACCCACCCGTCGGCGGTCGCCTCGATCGACGGGGTCTCCACCGTGGGGGCCAAGAAGGCGTGCTCGGCCCGCCCGGGGCCGCCGTTGAGGAGGCGGTTCATAGTGTCGGAGAAGTTGGTGAAGACCATGTTGGCTGTCTCGAGCATCGACAGGTCGAGGTGGCAGCCCCGTCCGGTGGCCTGAGCGTGGAGGGCGGCGGGGACCACGGCGGCGGCGGCGTACACGCCCGAGGACCATTCGGTGATACGACCGCCGGCCTGGAACGGCGAGCCGCCCCGGAGGCCGCGGATGCCGAGCGATCCCGACTCGGCCTGGAGGGTGAACTCCGAGGCCGCTCGGTTCGCCCAGGGTCCGGTGAGGCCGTACGGGGTGATGGAGGCCACCACCAGTTCGGGCCGTTCCCGACGTAGCCGCTCAACGTCGAGCCGTTCGCCGGCATCGCCGCTGAGCCCGTGGGCCTCGATGACCACGTCTGCCTCGGCCACCAGGCCGGCGATGGCGTCGTCGTCGATGGTGCCGACGACGGACTGCTTGCCGGCGTTTAGGAATCGGAAGAGCGCCGAGTCTTCGTCGTGGAGGTCGGCGCCGGTGGACGACCAGGTCCGCATCGGATCGCCGCCAACCGGCTCCACCTTGATGACCGTGGCGCCGGCGTCCACGAGCAGCTTGGAGCAGTAAGGGCCACCGATCTGGGTGGAGAAGTCCAGGATCCGGAGCCCTCGAAGGCCCACGAACGGACCCGGTTCGGCGCCGGTCACCACCGCCGCACCGTGGGTTCCTTGACCGCCACGAGGGTTGGATTGTCGACGGTCAGCGCCCGATAGTGCGGGTCTCCGAGGATCTCGATCTCGGTGGTGGACAGGATGGTCCACGCATCGGCCATGGCGCGATCTTGATCGAAACTGAATCTTGAATCAAGATCTGACCATGGCGGCCCTGCCCTTCACGGACGGCGCTGGGGTGCACCGTGCGGAGGGGGGCTACGCCAAGTCTGCCGACACCCGAGCCCGCCTGTTGACTGCCGCGCTGGCCGAGGCCTCCGAGCGGGGGTTCATGAACACCTCGGTGGCCCGGATCGCCGATCGCGCCGACCTGGCGGTCGGCAGCGTCCACTACCACTTCGGTTCCCGGGGAGATCTGCTGCGCGAGCTCATGCAGGAGCTGATGCTCGACCTGTCGGACCGGTTGGCGGGGTTGGTCCTGCCGGACGGCGCGGACTTCTTCGATCGCAGCCGAGCGGAACTGCTGGCCTTCGTCGAATACCTGCGGCGCAATCCCGCCCACGTGCGCCTCGCCGACGAGATCAAGCTGCTCGAGCCCGACTTGTACCGGGACGGGATGTCGGCCTGGGTCGATGAGTTGGGCGACCGCATCCGTGCCGGCATCGCCGACGGGGTCATCCGGGAGATGGACGACCTCGAGGTCGATGCCCAAGCCCACTTCCTGTTGGGCGCTCGCCACTTCCTCGAGGAGTTGCTCCACGGGGGCGACGCCTCCAGGGACGCAGCGGTCGTCGAGGCCTACCTCGGTCTGATCCGACACGGTCTGAGCCGGTGAGCGCCGAGGACCTCGCGTTCGACCCCGATGCACTGCGTCGTCGTTACCTCGAGGAGCGCGAGCGTCGCCTTCGCCCCGAGGGCATCGAGCAGTACGTCTGGGTGGAGGGCGACCGCGCCGGGTTCGCTGATGACATCTACGTGCAGGAACCGATCGAGCGTCCGCCGCTCACCGACGAGGTCGACGTGGCCCTCATCGGCGCCGGATTCGGTGGCCTGCTGCTGGGGGCCCACCTCCGCAAGCTCGGCGTCGAGTCCATCCGGTTGATCGATAAGGCCGCCGACGTGGGCGGCACGTGGTACTTCAACCGCTACCCCGGGGTGGCCTGCGACATTGAGTCCTACGTCTACCTGCCGTTGCTCGAGGATCTGGGCTACGTCCCCACCGAGAAGTACGCGAACGGCGCGGAGATCTTCGCCCACGCTCGTCGCATCGCCGAGGCCTACGACCTGTACCGCGACGCGTGCCTCCAGACGACGGTGACGGGCCTGCGCTGGGACGAGTCCGCCCGGCGTTGGATCATCGAGACCGATCGGGGTGACGCCATGCGAGCCCGTTTCGTGTGCTTGGCCAACGGTTTTTTCCAGAAGCCCAAATTGCCCGGCGTCGCCGGCATCGACACCTTCGCCGGGCGGGCCTTCCACACCAGCCGCTGGGACTACGGCTATACGGGCGGCGATGCCTCCGGGAACCTCACCGGCCTGGCCCGTAAGCGGGTGGGGATCATCGGCACCGGTGCCTCGGCGGTGCAGTGCATTCCCCACCTCGCCGAGAGCGCCGAACACCTCTACGTCTTCCAGCGGACCCCATCGTCGGTCGACGTGCGAGCCAATCGCCCGACCGACCCGGCGTGGGCCGAGGCGTTGCGGCCGGGCTGGCAGCGCGAGCGGATCGACAATTTCCAGACCCTCACCGCCGGGGGTTTCGTGGAGGAAGACCTGGTCGGCGACGGCTGGACCGACATCCTCACCAAACTCCTGGCCATCATCACCGCTGATGACGATCCCGACCTATCACCGGAGGCGATCGACCGTGCCGTGGAGACCGCCGACTTCGTGAAGATGGAGGAGATCCGAGCGCGCGTCGATGCTCTGGTCAAGGACCCGGAAATCGCCGAGGCCCTGAAGCCCTGGTATCGCCAGTTCTGCAAGCGCCCCTGCTTCCATGACGGCTACCTGCCGACGTACAACCGGCCCGACGTGACCTTGGTAGACACCCAGGGTCACGGTGTCGACCAGATCACCGAGACGGCCGTGGTGGTGGGCGGTGTCGAATACGAACTGGACTGCCTGATCCTGGCCACCGGCTTCGAGATGGGCACCGACTACTCGAAGCGCGCCGGGTTCCCGATCGTGGGCGTCGACGGCCTGAGCCTGAGCGAGGCGTGGGCCGACGGCGTGCGAACGTTCCACGGGCTGTACCTCGAAGGGTTTCCGAACCTCACCATGGTGTCCATCGCGCAGTCGGGTTTCACCACGAACTTCGTCTACCTCCTCGAGATCCAGGCCCGTCACGGCGCCTGGACCATCGCCACCGCCCTCAAGCGAGACATCGAACGCATCGAGGCGTCGCCCCAGGCGGTCGCCGACTGGGTCGAAGCGGTCCTGGAGCGCAGCGGCCGGACCGCCGAGTTCTCGGCCAACTGCACCCCCGGCTTCTACAACAATGAGGGGCAGGTCGAACGTAAGACCCTGCAGGCCGGGTTCTACTTCGGCGGCCCCACCGAGTACGCAGACATCTTGGAAGCCTGGCGCGCCGATGGCCGCCTCGACGGATTGGAGTGCACGTGAACCAGAGCGCCATCGATCAGGGCCGGTACAAGTGGCGGCACGTTACCGACGAGGACACCACGTCGTTCGTGATCGACCACGACTACACGATTCTGGGCCACGACCTCGCCGCCGGGACGCTCGACATGCTGGTGAGGTGGAAGCCTGGCGGTGGGCACTGCCACATCCACCGTCACACGGCTACGACCACGGTCCTTGTCCTCGAGGGCGAGCAGCACCTCGACGACCTCGCTCCTGACGGCTGCGTGCTGCGGCACCGGGTCCGCAAGGCGGGCGACTACGCGCTCACCGGGGAGGAATCGCTTCCCCACCTCGAGACCGGCGGCCCCGAAGGCGGCCTGGTCTTCTTTGGCTGCCACTCGGATCGGGGCACCCTCTACGAGATCCTCGACGAGCACATGAACCCGATGATCGAAGTGACCATGGAGTTGTTGATCGAGGACTGGAAGGCGAACACCTGAGCATGCAGCTAGAGCTCACCGCCGACCAGCTGGCCTTTCGCGCCGGACTCCGCAGCTACCTCTCGGAAATGATGACGCCCGCGCTTCGCGCCGAACTGAATATCGACTTGGAGGGCGGGGGGCCCGAGTTTCGTGCCGCCATGGCAGGGATGGGCGCGGCTGGACTGCTCGGGCAGAGCTGGCCGATCCGGTTCGGCGGTCGGGAGAGCTCCGCGATCGAGCAGTTCATCTTCGCTGACGAGGTCCAGGCGGTGGGGTTCCCCCTGCCCTTCCTCACCTTGAACACCGTTGGCCCCACGCTCATGGACTACGGCACCGAGGCTCAGCAGGAGTTCTTCTGCCCGCGCATCATGGCCGGCGAGCTGTTCTTCGCCATTGGCTACTCCGAGCCCGATGCCGGCACCGATCTGGCGGGCCTCACCACGAAAGCGGTGCGCGACGGCGACGAATGGGTGATCAACGGCCAGAAGATGTGGACGAGCCTCGCCAGCTACGCCGACTACGTCTGGCTGGCGGCTCGCACCGATCCTGATGTCGACAAACACGCCGGGCTGTCCATCTTCATGGTCCCCACTTCGGCGCCGGGGTTCTCCTACCAGCCGGTCCACACCGTGGGCGGTGTCACCACCAGCGCCACGTTCTACGACGACGTTCGGGTGCCGGGCGATCATCTCATCGGCGGGGAGAACAACGGCTGGAAGCTCATCGTCGGCCAGTTGAATCGGGAGCGGATCTCGCTCATGACGGTCGGTCGGCTCCAGCGCCTGACCGCCGATGTGACCGACTGGGCTCGCCACACCGTGGTGGACGGTCGGCCGGTCATCGAGGTGGCCTGGGTGCAGCACAACCTGGCTCGGGTGTACGCGAAGGCGCAGGCCCTGCGCCTCATGAACTGGAAGCAGGCGTGGGCGGCCGACCGGGGTCGCCCCGACATGGCCGAGTCCTCCGCCATCAAGGTCTTCGGCAGCGAGTTCAACCTCGAAGCCGCCCAAGCGCTCCTCGAGGTGATCGGCGTCGCCGGGCTGCTGGACGAGGGAAGCCCGGGATCGGTGGTCGAAGGCAGGGTTCGCTCCGCCTACCTCAACGGCCTGATCCTGACCTTCGGTGCGGGCACGAACGAGATCCAACGGGACATCATCGCCATGGCTGGCCTCGGTCTGCCCCACTACAAGGACTGAGGCCGTGGACTTCACCTTTACTGAGGAGGAGCAGGAGGTTGGTGCGCTTGTTCGCACCATCCTTGGCGACCTCGTAACCGTCGAGCGCCTGCGGGAGATCGAGGCGACCCCCGGTGGGTGGGACGAGCGGGCCTGGCGGGCGCTGGCCACCGCCGATCTTCTCGGCGTGGGCATCGGGGAGGCAGACGGAGGCTCGGGTTTGGGGTTCCTGGCGCTGTGCCGGGTGCTCCAGGAAGTGGGCCGCCATGTGGCGGTGGTGCCGGCGCAGGCCACGTTGGCCTTGGGGGCGTTGGTCCTTTCCGAGTTCGGAAGCGGGCCCGAACGGACGTGGCTCGCCGAGGTGGTTGCCGGTGACCGCCTGCTCAGCGTCGCTCTCGAAGATGGCGGTGCGGCAGACCCCTTGGCACCGTCCACGCGTGCCGCTCGCCACGGCGCGTCCGTTCGACTGACCGGCGTGCGGGTCAACGTCGCTTACGCCGAGCAGGCCTCGCACATCCTCGTTCCGGCCCGCTGCGACGATGGCACGATCGGGCTGTTCTGGGTGGAGCCGACCGCCGCGGGGGTCGACGTTGTGCAACAACGCACGCCTGATGGCCAACCGCGCTCGCGCCTCGAGCTGGCGGGCGCGGAACCCAGTGCAAGGCTCGACACCGACGGGCATGGTGGCGAGGTGCTCCGCTGGTTGAGCGAGCGGGCCACGGTCGCGATCTGCGCCACACAGCTTGGGGTGATCGAGCGGGCGCTGGAGATGACCGCCGCCTACGTGCGCGAACGGGTCCAGTTCGACCGCCCGATCGGAAGTTTCCAAGCCGTTCACCAGCGGGCGGCCGATGCGTACATCGCGGCGGAGACGATCCGCATGACCACATGGGAGGCCGCCTGGCGGCTGTCGTCCGGGCGACCGGCCACCGAGCACGTCCTGGTGGCCAAGTACCTGGCCGCCGAGGCCGGGCAGTCCGCATCGTTCGCGTGCCAGCACCTCCACGGCGGCATCGGCATCGACACCGACTACCCGCTCCACCGCTACTTCCGATGGGCGATGCAGCTAGAGCACGAGCTCGGCTCGGCCCGGCACCAACTCGATCGGCTTGGACACCTGATCGCCACTGGTGACCTACGCCCCCACTGAGCCCGCAGCCCGGAGGAGATCGAGTAACCGACATCAACGCCGGGTGTTCTGGTTCGCTCGGCTAGGTGTCGACCGAGATGACTATCCGCAGTTCGAGCGACATGCGGATCACCCGGTTACGGGCGGCCCGCGACCTTGTCAGCCATTCCTCGGCCCGCCGCCCGCACACCGCCGCGGGATCGCGGCGCGCTTCGTCGACCAAGGCGGCCATGGCGGCGATGGCGGCCCGCAACGCCGAGGGCACGTCCGTCGGGAGCGCCGGTGTGACCAGCGAGACCGCCTCGTCGAGCGCCGCGACATCACCGGCCGTGACCGCAGCCTCGGCATCTTCCAACCAGTGGTACCACTGCTCGGCGACGTCCTCCCCCGGCAGGATGCACGCCCCATGCGGCGTGCTCAACGTGTTGAACACGTAGGCGCTCTGGTGGTCCATGTCGGAGCGGAGGTACCAGCGCTGGTCCGGATCGTGAAGCAGTGTCCAGATGTCGTTGATCACCATGTCCCCGTCGCGCTCGAGGAAGGACTGGGTGCCGAGCCCGAAGCGCAGCTGGTGGCGGCGCCGATCGACGCTGCGCCCGTCGGCCAGCGCCAGCGGCTGGGTGATCTGCTGCAGTGGGATCCACAGGTTGACCAGCATGAGTCCGACGTCGTGGTTCTTCCCGTCAGGTGAGTCGTGGCGGAACAGCTGCGGTGCCCGACCGTCCATGACCTGTGTCAGGGGTGTGCCGTACACGTCCTGGTCGATGTGTACCGAGGTGGCCGAGCCGTGGTCGTTTATGCCCGTAGAGCGCGTCCCGACGACGGGCATCCCGTTCGGGCCGCTCTTTCGCATGATGAAGCCCTCGCTGGCCACGTGTCTCACCGTGAGGGTGTGGCCGCTGAAGGTTCGCAGGACGGTGCCCTCCAGCGCCGAGCGGATCATCGCGGCCTCATCGTCGGAGATGTGGCCGGCCGCCGCCACGCGGGCGAACGTGCTCTGAAGGGTGTCGATGCCCGACAGATCTACCCTGTCGAAGCCGAAGTCGAGCAGGTCGGGCTGGACGGCATCGTCCCGACACGAGTCTGTTGCTGGACACTCGTGCCGCTCGATGCTCCCGCAACCATAGGGAGCCGCCGCACGCGGGCCGGCCCGCAAAAGCCCGGGGTGATCGGTGTCGGGCACGGCCAACGAGGCGGGCAAGAAGCCGAGCGTCACTGCCACCGTCGTGTCCGTGAGAGCCATCGGCCTCCGATCCTACGCATGTCGGATCGCGGGCGCAGAGCGAGACCATCTGGGCCCGTGGCTCAGTACTGCGCCATCGCCACGGCCCGTGCCCCGCTTCGCCCCGATTATCGGGCGGTTACCGCGCCGACCGACCATCGGCTCCAGCGAGGCCTGACGTTCATGGTTCGCGAGTAGCCTGCGCACCGTCAGTCGGCCCTCCCGGAGTTGTTCGTGTCTCTGGGCGAGGCGGCACCACGGTGACGTCCCACCCCGACGGGTGAGCATAAACACCATCGGCTGATCAGCCCGAGCGAAGGTGGATGAAACCCAATGAGTGACACCCACCCCACCCCGACGTCCCCCCGGGTCGACGCGTTGTTCGTTCAACCATTCGCTCACCCCGTGGCGATCAGCGCGATGGCGGGGGTCGGTCTGGTGGTTTCCTACCTGGTGGCCGCTCGCGATCCGATCGCCTCGTGGGAGATCGAGGTCACCCGCTGGCTCAACCAGGCGCCCCCGCTCGTTGCCGAAGGCCTGTGGCCCGTGATGCAGTTGGGAAGTTTGGTGGGGCCGGTCATGGTGGGAGGAGCCATCCTGATATTCCGACGGGATCGTGTCGTGGCGTGCCTCGCAGTCGCCATCGGTGGCGCCGCCTGGTTAGCGGTCCATGGCGTCAAGGAACTCGTCGCCCGGGGTCGTCCCCAGGTGTTTATGCCCGACATTGTTCTTCCGGGTGGGGACGCCACCGGGTTCGGCTATCTCTCCGGTCACGCCGCCGTGGCAGCCGCTATCGCGGTGGTCGGCATGGCAGTGCTTCCGGTGCGGGCCCGGCCGGTCGCCCTCGTGCTCGTCGCGCTGGTGGGGATCGCCCGGATTGTCTATGGCCTCCACTTTCCGGCTGATGTCATCGGGGGATGGTCCTTTGGCACCCTGCTGGGATTACTGGTGGTTACTTTGCTTGGCGATTGGCACCGAGCCCGTGACGCCTGAGGGGCGAGTGCTCACATCCGGGCATTGGCCGGGTGTGAGCACCACCACCGGGAACACCCGGTTCGGTGGGGGCCGGGGCCGGCTGGATCAGAGATGGTTGAAGCCAGCGGATTCCTCCTTGCTCATCGGCACTGAGATGGGGTGCCGACCGAGGTGGGCAAGGGCCGCGCGGAAATCGTCCATGAGTAGGCTGGCCAGGTCTCGGCTCACGTCCTGGCGCACCAGGATACGTTGCACGGCGATGTGCGAGGCATCGCCGGTGAGCGTGTAGGCGGGCACCTGCCAGCCTTTGATGCGCAAACGGTCGGCCAGGTCGTAGAGGGTGAAGCCGAGGTCAACCCCTTCCGGGATGCGCCAGGTGACACAGGGAATGCCGGTGGTGGAATCGCTGTCGTGGAGCAGTTCGAAGATCCCCATTTGGGTGATCTCCTCCGCCAGATATTTTCCGGTGGCGTAGGTGGCGTCGTGCACCCGCCGGTAGCCGTCGCGTCCGAGCCTCAGGAAGTCGTAGTACTGGGCCACGATCTGACCGGCCGGCCGGGAGAAGTTGATCTGGAAGACCGGCATGTCGCCACCGAGGTAGTTCACATGAAAAATCAGGTCATCGGGGAGTTCGGAGCTGTCACGGAAGACCACCCACCCAACCCCGAGCGGCGCAAGACCGAACTTGTGGCCTGATGCGCTGATCGACTTCACCCGCGGTAATCGGAAGTCCCACTCCATGTGTGGGGCGCAGAACGGGGCGAGGAATCCGCCGCTGGCGGCATCGACGTGGATGTCGACGTCGAGCCCGCTGTCGATCTGCAGTTGATCGAGAACATCCGCAATGGGTTTCACCATCTCATAGACACCGGTGTAGGTGAGTCCCAGGGTGGGCACCACCATGATGGTGTTTTCGTCCACTCGGTCCAGCACGTCTTGTGGAGTCATGAAGTACTGGCCGGGGGCCATGGGCACCTCGCGCATTTCGATATCCCAATACTTGGCGAACTTGTGCCACACGACCTGTACTGCACCACACACCATGTTGGGTCGGTCGGTGGGTCGGCCGGCGGCGGCTTGGCGGGCTCGCCAGCGCCACTTGGCGGCCATGCCGCCCAACATGCATGCCTCCGAAGATCCGATGCAGGAGGTGCCGACGGTGTTGGCGGCATCGGGGGCGTTCCAGAGATCCGCCATCATGTGGGTGGCCCGCCGCTCAATCTCGGCGGTCTGCGGGTACTCATCGCGGTCGATCATGTTCTTGTTGATCGCCAACTCCATGAGTTTGGTGACCTGCGGTTCCTCCCATGTCTGACAGAACGTGGCCAGGTTCTGGCGGGCGTTGCCGTCGAGCATGATCTCATCGGCGATCACCTGATAGGCGTGGTCGGGGTCAATCTCCCGGTCGGGAAAGCGATACTTGGGCAGGGCCGTGGAGAGGTCTTGGCCGGCAAACACACTGGCGTTGAGTTCGTCGCGAATCGTGTTTCGGGCGTGTAGCGCCATATCTGGGTCTCGGGCTTCTGTGAGAGGTTTGGGTAGGGGGACTCCCAGTATGCCGGGCCTACGCCGCCCGAGGATTGCCCCGTTCCGGCCCCGCGTGGGGGTCGGAGCGGATCGGCGTTTCCGCCGCCCGGCGGGGGCTCGCCGTGGCCCCGGATTCTTTCCTGTAATCGGCTGTTCGCAATCGGGTTGATCCGGTCCGGTATGCGAGAATCGCCGGATGGCTGACCATCCCACGCGCCCGGAGATCGACCTACTGGCGGGGGAGTTCTACGCCAGCGACCCCCACGACCTTTACCGCTGGATGCGGACCAACGCTCCCGTGTATTTCGACGAAGCCAATGGCGTTTGGGGGATTGCCTGCTACCGGGACCTGAAGGTCGTGGAGCGCAACCCGAATACGTTTTCGAGCGCCGGTGGGGCGGTCCCGGGTATGGGCCCGATGCCGATGATGATCGACATGGACGATCCCGATCATGCCCGTCGCCGGAAGTTGGTGAGCAAGGGATTCACGCCCCGTCGGGTTCGGGACCTCGAAGCCAAGATTCGTGCCGTGTGCGACGAGATCATCGATGCGGTATACGAGAAGGGGTCATGCGACTTGGTACGCGACATCGCCGCCCCACTGCCGATGGTCATGATCGGTGATGCGCTCGGCGTGGCTCCTGAGGACCGGGCTGATCTGCTCACCTGGAGCGACGACATGGTTTCCGCCCAGTCCAATAAAGCCACCGACGAGGCCTTGATGGCGGCGGCCACCGCCTTCTTGGAGTACCAGGCCTATGCAACCAAGGTGATCGCCGAGCGACGCACCCGGCCGGTGGACATCGATTTGATGTCCGTGCTGGTCCACGCCGAGGTAGACGGCGACATGCTCGACGACGATGAGTTGATGCAGGAGTCCTTGCTGATCTTGGTCGGAGGCGATGAGACCACCCGTCACGTGGTGAGTGGAGGCATCGCACAGTTGGTGCGCAACCCCGATCAGCGGCAGAAACTTCTCGACCGGCCCGAACTGTTGGGTTCGACGGTGGAGGAGATGCTGCGCTGGGTGACGCCGATCAAAACGATGTCCCGCGTGGCCACCGAGGATACGGAGTTGCGCGGCCAGCAGTTGCGTAAAGGACAGGAGGTGGTGCTGCTCTACCACTCCGCTAATCGTGACGAGGAGATCTTTGATCGCCCGTTTGAGTTCGATATTGAACGCAGTCCTAACGATCACGTTGCCTTTGGGTTTGGCACACACTTCTGCCTCGGCGCCAGCCTGGCCCGGCTCGAGGTGAGTGTGATGACCGAACGGTTGATGGCGCGGATGCCCGACCTGGAACTCGCCGGCCCCACCCCGATGCGTCCCGCGAACTTCATCACCGGCTTCGAATCCATGCCGGTGCGCTGGACCCCCTGAGGTAGTTGGTCAGCGGTGGGGGGGTGGGATCCCGAACCGGCCGGTCGGCTCAGGGCGACAGCAATGCGGTGCACATGGAGATGAGATTCACGGTAAAGGCCGCGTGATCGAGTTCGTTGCCGGTGCCGTCATCGATACGACGGGCCCGTTCCGCCGCGCTGGCCGTCAGGAGCATGATCAACGCCACCACTCGCTCGCGGCGAACCGGGGCGGGGGCACGGGGGATGGCTTCCACCTCGGCGAGGATCCGGGTGAGGTGCGCCGTGGTGGCGGGGTCTGACGCGTCTCGCCACAGGGCGAACCGGCCCCGCAGTTGGGCCACAATCCGCAGGTAGTTGCGCCCCTCGGGGTGGTGGAGGAGGGCGGCATAGGGAGTGATCAGGCAGCCCAGGAGGTCTCCGGGGGCCGGATGGGAACCGAGGGCGTCTCGTGCTTCGCCGCGAGCGCGATCCACGGGGCCCCCTCGCCGCGCCAGGACCTCCACGAGTAGCCCCTGGCGCGATTGGAAGTGGTAACTCACGGCCGACACGTTGCGCTGCCCCGCCGCCTCGGTGATCTCACGGGTTGTTACCCCCTGCACGCCGCGCAACGCGAAGAGGCGTTCGGCCTCGTCGAGCAGTCGGTCGCGGGTGGCGACGGCAATAACGGTCGTGCTAGCCCGCCAGGGGGATCAGGGCGTTGGTGGGGATTACGCTGACGCTCAGGTCGTCGGGCACCGGATGGGCGAAGGCCGGGAACTTGGGTTGAGCGGTGGCCCGGAAGCGGGTGGTGCGGTGCACCGGATCGGTGTCGAAGGTGGGGATCACCTTGTCGCCGAACAGTTCGATCATCTCCACCACCTCCTCGTGCTCAAATCCCTCGTTGGGGATGCCGAAGACGAGTTGGTCGCAGCCCACCTGCTGGTACTTGTCGATCTGTTCGAGCACATCGTCGGGGGCCCCGCAGAGGAGGTAACCGGCTTCGATGAGCCAGTCGAGGGTGGATTCATCGGGGATGGCTCGGGGTGCATTGGGCCACTTCACCGCGTCGGGCTGGGGGGGCATCGTGTCGTGGTACATGTTCACCATGGTGTTGAGGTAGCCCCGACCCGGCGACATGGCGATAGCTCGCGCTCGTTCGCGGCTGCCAACGCATACGACGGCATTGGTCATCATGATGTTGTCGTTGATGAACTGCCCGAGCGGCTCCGTGCAGTTGGCGATGCCTTCCTTGTAGGTCTCGATGCGCCCTTTGAGGTTGTAGATGGGCTCGAAGTTGAAGGCGATAGCCCCAATGCCCAACTCGCCGGCCTTGGTGAAGGTGCCCGGATTACCGCAGCCCACCCACAGCGGCGGATGCCCGTGCTGGTAGGGCTTGGGCAGAATGTTGTGGGGCTTCTCGACCTTGAAAAACTCGCCCTCGAAGGTGTAGTCGCGCTGCTCCCACATCCGAAGGATTTCCGGTGCCGCTTCATCCCACATGGCCTTGGTGTCCGAGGTGAGCAAATCGAATGTG
Source organism: Acidimicrobiia bacterium (assembly GCA_009694375.1). NCBI lineage: Bacteria > Bacillati > Actinomycetota > Acidimicrobiia > Acidimicrobiia bacterium. Next base: position 32,936 of record SHVB01000013.1, on the reverse strand, counting down.
GCCATTTCGTGGCTCCCCGCCCCCCGGCCGGTGCCCCACTCGTAGCGACCCTCGGTGACGTGGTCGAGCATGGCGACGCGCTCGGCGTTGCGCACCGGATGATTCACCGGCCGCGAGAGGTTCATGATCGCCGAACCGAGATGGATGCGTTCGGTCTTGGCCGCCATGTATCCGAACAAGACCTCCGGCGCCGACATGTGGGAGTACTCAGTGAGGGCGTGGTGCTCCCCGAACCAGGCGTACTTCCAGTTGTGTCGGTCGGCCTGGATGGCGTATTCGAGTTCCCGCATGATCATGGTGTGCTCGGCCTCGCGGTCGTGGGCCGCCGGTCCGGGCAGGTAGCCGTTCATGAACAAGCCGAACTCCATCGCACACACTCCTCGTCGGGAAACTAGAACAAGTTCTAATGTAGCCCATTAGCGGGAGCCAGTTGGAGTCAATCGGCGTCGTGGGGCGAACGCTGGCCCCCCAGGTCGCTCAGCCAGGGATCGAGGTCCCGCACAAAGGCGGCGAAGGTGTCTTCGGCCCCCGTGGTGGCATCGGTCCAACGAAGGCGCAACACGTCGTGTTTCATGGTCCTCTCCAGATGGGTGCGGGTGGTGTCCACCTGGATGATCTGGGCTCGCGGAATTCGCAATAGATACTCCGGGCGCCACTGGGCAAACGCCACCTCGTCGTTGGTCAGCACGAGGGTGCCGGTGCCCCGGGCCTCATTCGACCCCAGGCTGGCCACCCCGAGCGAGGTGGCCGCCATAGACCGCTGGAGCACGCCGGGCAGGGCCGACAGGTTCTCCATGGCCCGGGCGCGACCACGGCGCACAATCATCACGGCGATCACCGCCGAAAGCACCAGGGTGAGGATCAGGACAGCGAGGAGGATGTTCGTAGTCATTAGAAGACAAAGGTAGCGTTCCGTCTTCATGTCTGATCGGACCCTCGTACTCGTCGATGCTGGCATGGCCGCCGGTTTCCGGTTGTCGAAACCCTCACTGGCTCAACTCCACCAGTCGCTCGTCCACCTGTATTGCCAGCATCCTGAGGTGAGCGTCGCCGTTCTCGGCGATCCCGCTCTGAAATGGGACGTGCCCAGCGCTGATGCGGCGATGTTCGAAGGCGACATCATTGCCGGGGCCATCGTGTGTGCGCCCGCTGGTGCCCTGGAGGGAACCACGGGTTTTTTGCGCCAGGTTGCCAGTAAGGGATTGGCTCATGGGTACCGAGTGGTGGTGTTCACCGACCGAGCGATCGCCGATGTGGCGCTGGGTCGCGTTCGCCACGATGGGGGACGTTGGCTATGGGACCTCGACGACACCCGCCTGATCGATGCCGGTCATGTGGGGCCGCCCCTGGCACCGGCTCATCGACGCCGCCGATCCCGCTGACGGGTGCGTCGATGCGTCGTCTCCTGGTCGTGTTGGTCCTCGCTAGTTTGCTGCTGAGTCTTTCCTCCGCGGCGCTCGCCCAGGACCCGCCGCCCACCACCGAGGCCGTGGGTCAATCCCGGCCGAGGATCCTTCCCCGGCCCAACTCCGGCGAGGCTCCCCAGGCCTCCGGGGATCGAGGCGGGGCGTCGCAACTCGGACTCCTGGCCGTCGTGGTTGTTGTGATCGGGGGCGCAGCGGTGCACCTAGCGCGGCAATCACGGCGACTCCGATCACAGGACCCCAACGGTCCGTAGGGGGGCAATGGCCTGGTACGGGTCATGGAGGCCGGTATGGGCTGGTGCCGGTCGGGCCGGCTGGGAAACTCGAGTGCACCGTTGGTCGTTTCTATTGGGCGGAAATTGATCACCGACGCGATACCGGCGAGGCCGACTGCGGCACGAGGGCATCGCCGAACACCATCGGGATCAACAGGCCGGCCAACCCCGAGGAACCGCCCGTCCCCTCGCCGCCGTCGCCTTTCCACCCAGAACAAACACCGATGGGGTCACCCCCAGACCGGCGTTACCAGTGGTAGCCGCCACCCAGGCGAACGATGGCAATCGTTGATTACTACCGAGGGAGGCAACACGACCAACGAGGTCAGATGCCCCTGGCACCCTGGAACCGGGGAGTGAGGCCAGGGGTGGTGGTTCAGCGTGGCAGGCCGAGGACCCGTTCACCGAGGATGTTGCGCAGGATCTCAGTGGTGCCGCCCATGATCGTGTACGCCGGGGCGTAGGCCACGCCGCGACTCACCCGGCCGGCGAGGTCGGGTTCGGCGAGCATGGCGGCGGGGCCGAGGGCATGGGCGCAGAAGGCGGCGATGCGCTGCTCGAGTTCCGTGCAGAACGTCTTGGTGGCCGCCGAAAACTGCGGGGGGGCTTGGCCGAGCACCTCGCGTAGTACCAACAGGCGGCCGATCCGGTAACCCGTTTCGATGGCGGCGATTTCCTGTCGCCGCCGTTGATCAGCGGTGTCAGTGACGGCGAGGACGTCTTCATAGAGTTTTCGGTTGCTGAGGAGCCGGTCGATGCCTCCCCGCTCGTGCTCCATCTGCCGCATGACTTGCTGAAAACTACCGTTCAGTTGGCCCACCAGGTTTTCGGCGGGCACCCGTACATCCTCGAAAAAGACTTCGCAGAAATGCCTACTGCCGGTCATGTCGGTAATGGGCAGGATCGTGATGCCGGGGGAGCGCATGTCCACAATGAACTCCGACAATCCAGCATGCGGTTTGGCATCGGGGTCGGTGCGGGCGATGAGGTAGATCCAATCCGCCTCGGCTGCCCCGGAGTTCCAAATTTTCTGACCGTTCACTACGAAGGCATCGCCGTCACGCACGGCCCGGGTGCGGATCGAGGCGACGTCGGACCCGGCATCCGGTTCGGACATACCGATGCTCCAGGCCGATGTTCCATCCAGGATGGCGGGGAGGTGTTGTTCTTGCTGTGCTGGGGTACCGAACTGCAAGAGCGTGGGGCCCATTTGCCGGTCGGCGAACCAGGATGTGGCCAGCGGGGCCCCGCTGCCAATGAGCGCCTCGAACACGATGAACCGCTCCAAGGCGCTGCGCCCGCCACCGCCAGATTCCACCGGCCACGTCATGCCCAGCCAGCCGCGACGACCCAGTTCAAGGGAAAAGGTGCGGTCGGGGGCGGCGATCCAGGTGTCCTCAGTGAGGGCGGCTCTGGCCGCGGCCTGACGGCCTAGTTCAAGCGCCTCCTGCTGAAGATCCAGTAACGGCAAGGGCAGCACGAAATCCATTCCTCGAACCTATTCGGCCTCAGGACCTCAGCACTATCTTGCCCAGTTTGCCGCCGGCCGCGAACAACTCGTAGGCGCGGGTGGCCTCGAACATGGGAACACTTGCGTGCACCGGCACCTGCAGAAGGCCCGCCGCCAGCAGGGGCAGCACGTGTTGTTCCACCCGCCGCGCCAGGGTGGCCTTGTCCTCCAGTGAGCGGGCGCGCAGCGTGGAGCCGTGGATCCTGGCCCGCTTGCCCATGAGATCAAGCAGGTTCAACTCGGTGGTGCTTCCGCCCCCCACCCCGATCACCGCGATACGACCGCCCATCGCCAGCGCGACGAGGTTGGCGGCCATGTTGGGGGCACCGATCAGTTCGAGTACTACATCGAAGGGACCGTGCTCGGCGAAGTGCTCTGGGTCCACCGCAGTAGCGCCGGTCATCTCTGCTACCTGCGCCCGCTGCGTCGGATTCCGCACGGTGGCCACTACCTCTGCCCCCGCCGCCCGGGCCAACTGCACCCCGGCTATCCCCACGCCCCCGGCCGCTCCATGGATGCACACTCGTTCACCCATCGCCAATCCGCACTGGGTGAATAGGGCATCGAAGGCGGTGCTGAATACTTCGGGGAACCCACCGGCGTGATCCCAGGCCATGCCCTCCGGCACGCGCAGGAGGTGGCGCTCATGCACCACGCAGCGCTCGGCCTGGCCGCCGCCGCCGATCACCGCCATGACCCTCTCACCCACGGCGAAGCGGTTCGAGCCCGGCCCGAGCGTGAGGACCTCGCCGGCGATCTCCAGGCCGGGGATATCCGCCGGGGAGCCCGGGGGAGCGGGATAAAACCCGGCCACCTGGAGACGGTCAGCCCCGTTGAGCCCAGCCGCTCGTACCGCGACCACCACCTCGCCGTGACCTGGGGTGGGGTCCGGGTGCTCCTGCCAGGCAAGGCTGCCGTTGAGGATCGTGACTGCGTACATGGGTGTCAGGATGTCATGCGGCCGCCGCCGGGATGGTCACTCGCCGCTACGCCCGCCTCGCCGGGAACTTCAATGGGGGGTTTTCCACACCGCGTTGTTGCGGGTCGCAAACTCACGGTCCGGGGCGATGGCTCACGGGATACCCCGCAGCAGCGCCTACGGAGTGCACTCGGTGGATTGCATCGAACCGTCCGGGCACGTCGTGCCATCCCAAACCGCGTCGGTCAGCTTGGCGCCACTCAGGTCGGCACCGCTCAGGTCGGTACCGCTCAGGTTGGCGCCCCTCAGGTCGGCGTCGGTCAGGTCGGCGTCGGTCAGGTCGGCACCGGACAGGTCGGCACCGGACAGGTCGCAACCGTGGAGGTCAACCCCCGCGCCCCGCGCCCCACAGGCCTCTGCGCTGCCAGGGTCGGTCTTGTCGCTTCCCCCGCAGGCCGTGAGGGCGAGGACGAGAAGCAGCGCTGCCCCGGTGGTGCGAAGGTGGGAGCGGGTGGCCGTGGTGTGCATGGCCGGACCGTAGCCCCCGGCGGTCCCTGCACGCACGGGGAGCAGCCGATCAGACCCCCTGTCCGGGCCTGGAAGGCGGTGTTGAGCGCCGCCGCGAGGGGTCATCGACTGGTCAGGTTCGACCGTCCATCGCCACATAGTCCCGGGCGCCCACTCCGGTGTAGAGCTGGCGGGGACGCACGATCTTCTGGTCCTGCTCGAGAAGTTCCACCCAATGGGCCAGCCACCCGGAGGTGCGGGGAATGGCGAAGAGGACGGTGAACATTTCGGTGGGGAACCCCATGGCCTGGTAGATCAAGCCCGAGTAGAAGTCCACGTTGGGGTAGAGCTTGCGGGAAATGAAGTAGTCGTCGGACAGCGCCACTTCTTCGATGGCGAGAGCGATGTCGAGGAGCGGATTCTTCCCGGTGATGGCGAATACTTCCTCGGCCCTCTTTTTGATGATGGCGGCCCGGGGGTCGTAGTTCTTGTACACACGATGGCCGAAGCCCTGGAGGCGCCCGCGGCCGGCCTTCACATCCTCGATGAACTGCGGAACCCGATCCACCGAGCCAATCTGGGTGAGCATGTGGATCACGGCTTCGTTGGCCCCGCCGTGGCGAGGACCGTAGAGGGCCGCGGCGGCCGACGCGGTGCTGACGTAGGGGTCGGCATGGGCAGACCCGACCGTGCGCATGGCCGTGGTGCCGCAGTTTTGTTCGTGGTCGGCATGGAGGATGAACAACACGTCGAGCGCCCGAGCCAACGTCGGGTTGGCGGCATAGCGCGGCTCCGCCACTTTCCACAGCATCGCCAGAAAGTTTTCGGTGAAGTTGAGGGAGTTATCCGGGTAGACGAAGGGCATGCCAACACTGTTGCGGTGGCAGGCGGCGGCCAGGGTGGGCATTTTGGCGATCAACCGCACGATCTGCTTGTAGCGATTGTCGGGGTCGCTGATGTTGTTGGCGTCGGGATAGAAGGTGGAGAGCGCCGCGATGGCCGACACCAACATCCCCATCGGATGGGCATCGTGGTGAAAGCCCTCGAGGAACCGTTTGCGCACGTTTTCGTGAATGAACGTGTGGTAGGTGATTTCGTGAACCCACGGATCGTATTGCTCCGCAGTGGGCAGTTCTCCGTGGATCAGGAGGTAGGCCACCTCGAGGTAGGTGGAGTGCTCGGCCAACTGCTCGATGGGGTAGCCGCGGTAGCGCAGTATCCCGTTCTCGCCGTCGAGGTCGGTGATGGCACTCGAGGTGGAGGCCGTGGTCATGAGGGCTGGGTCGTAGAACCAGACGCCCGGGAGAAGTTTGCGCCATTCGGAGGCGTCCACGCCGCCATCCACGATGGGCACTTGGACGGATTGGCCAGAGCGGTTGTCGGTGATGGTTACGGAGTTGTCCACCCCGCGAATCTAGTGCGGTTGCTCAGAGGGGTTGGTTGTCGTGCTTTCTTTGCACGAGGCGTTCCTGTTTGGAGGAGAGCATTTCCAGGGCATGGGCTACCTCCCGTCGGGTATCGGCGGGGTCGATCACGGCGTCTACAGCCCCCCGATCAGCGGCGATGTACGGGTTGAGGAAGCGCTCCTCGTACTCCTGTTCCAGTTCCGCCCGGCGCGCCGGGGACTCCCGGCGGTGCAGCACCTCCACGGCTCCTTTGGCCCCCATTACCGCGATCTCAGCCGACGGCCACGCCAGGTAGAGGTCGCTGCCCATGGTGCGGCAATCCATCACGATGTAGGCCCCGCCGTAGGCCTTGCGGAGCACGACCGCCACGCGTGGGACCGTGGCCCGGGCATAGGCGAAGGCCAACTGCGCCCCGTGTCTGATCATGCCGCGCCACTCGAGGTCTTTCCCGGGATAAAAGCCGGGGGTGTCGATGAGGGTGAGTAGCGGGATGCCGAAGGCATCACAGAAAGACACGAAGCGGGCGCCCTTCTGCGAGCTGGCGATGTCGAGCGTGCCGGCGATCGCCAGGGGCTGGTTAGCCACGATCCCTACGGGTCTCCCACCAATGGTGGCCAACGCGGTGACGAGGTTCGGCGCCCAGCGCTCTCGCAGCTCGAGGAAGTCGCCGTCGTCCACGAGGCTGCGGATGATGTCGCGAACGTCGTAGCCGCCCGTGGGGGAGGTCGGCACGCAGTCCCCGGCCTCGGGGGTAGAGCGATCGAGTGGGTCGTCGCTAGGCCAGCGCGGTGGTTCTTCATCGATCGAGGAGGGGAGATAGGCCAGCAGGTGTCCGAGCGCATCGAGGGCATCTTCCGGCTTCGGCACCACCAGCGCCGCCACGCCGGTCTCTACCGCATGGACACTGGCCCCGCCGAGTTCGGCGGAGTCGAGGGTTTCCCCGGTAAAGGTAGCCACCATGCGAGGCCCGCTTACGTAGGCGTAGGCATCTTCGGTCATCACCACGTGGTCGGCGAGGCCGAGGAGGAGAGCGGGCCCGGAGAGCACGGGTCCGGTAGCGGCCATCAACACGGGCACGCGACCGGAGCAACGGCTGATCATCCGGGCGGCGCTGCCCCAGCCGTGCAGAGCCGCAATGCCGTCGTGGGCATCGGCCCCGCTGGAGGACAGGACGATCAGGAGGGGGAGGCCCGCATCGAGGGCGTGGGCGGCGGCCTCGGCGAAGGTGTGGCCGTCAGCGGCGGTGAGCGCCCCTCGGCGTCGTTCGTCGGCGATCTCCACTAACACGACCTGTCGGCCGGCCACGGTGGTGAGGTTGGCTTGCAGGGACCCGGGGTGGTCGGCGGCGACGGGGACAACGAGCACGGGGGCTGCGACTGGCGGAGGGGTCACGGCGTTACCCGGGGGGCGAGAGGGTGTACACCCTCCATGGCGGGGCCCTGGTTTTGCACCACGTCGATTAGCGACTCGCGCAACGCTCGTACCGGGGCCGACGGCCGCCCCCGGCGCCGCTGGGCCAGGCCCACGTGGCGGCGGGGTAGTCCGTCTACCGACACGCGTTTCCACTTCCCCTCGAGCCAGCGGGGCGCGGCGGTGGCGGGCACGATGGCCGCTCCGTAGCCCTGGAAGGCGAGGGTGGCGATGAGGCGCAGGCCGTCTACCTCGGCCTGCGGGCGCAGCACTACGCCGGCGCTGGCGGCCTCGGCATCCAACTCGTCGCGGAAGGCCGTCCCCGGTGGACCGAGGAGCAGTTCGTAGGCCGCGAGGTCGGCGATGGACACCCGCGTGAGTTGGGCGAGGGGGTGCTGGTCGGGGGCAATGACGATGCGGTCCTCCTCGAAGAGCGCTTCGTCCACCAGATCGTTGTCCAGGGTGGGGATACTGAGCACGGCGAGGTCGATGTCACCCGCGATGAGTTGGGGTACCAGCGATGTGGTGGTGGCATCTACCACCACCACCCGCACCTTCGGATGGGCGGCGCTGACGCTCTCCAGCACGAGGGGTATGAGCCAACGGGCAACGGTTCCGATGCACCCGAGGCGCACGCTGCCGACGACCTCGGCGCCCATCGCCGCTACGTCGTCGCGGAGGGCTTCGAGTTCCTGCTGCACATGGCGGGCCCGCTGGAGGGCTATCTTGCCCTCGGCGGTGAGTTCGCCGCTGCGGCGATCCACGAGGGGGGCGCCGAGTTCGCGTTCGAGGTGGGCGATGTGGGTGGAGATGTTGGATTGGACGGTGTGCAGGGCGCGGGCGGCTCCCGAAAAACTGCCGGTCTCCGATACGGCGACCAAGGCGGCGAGTTGACGAAAGTCCATCGGTAATAATGATACTACGTATCTGTAGTACCTGTTTGCCGAATCGCTCGCGAGGGTTTAGGCTGGTGGTCATCAGAGGCAGCACCTTCCCCCCCGAAGGCGCCTCAGCGAGGTGTGGCCAATCCCCCCCGGTTGGCCCCTCGCAAGCAGCGGAACGCTGGTCCTTCCCCCGGGCCAGCGTTGCCGCGTGGTAACCGAACCCAGTACCGTCGGCTCGGTGGGAGTCTCCGGTGCGGCCTTTTTCGATCTGGACCGGACCCTCTTGCGGGGGGCATCGGGGCCGATCATCGGGGAGGCCTTGAAGCAGGCGGGCGTCACTGATCGATCCATCCCCGGCGAGGGGGTCGTCTATCGGATGTATGACCTCTTTGGGGAGAATCGGCCCTCGATGGAGGTCACCAAGCGGGCCGTTCGGTTCGCCTCGGGATGGGTGCGCGAGCAGGTGCAGGAGGCGGGTCAACTCGCCGCCGAAGGGCTGGCCGCCAGCCTGCAGCCGTTCGCCCGGCCGATCTTCGAGGAGCACCGTGCCGCCGGCCGCCCGCTCGTGCTCGCGACGACGACGCCGTATGACCTCGTGAAGCCACTAGCGGAGGCGTTGGGTTTCGATGCCGTCGTGGCCACCCGGTACGGCGAGAAGGACGGCGTGTACGACGGCACGCTCGACGGTGAGTTCGTGTGGGGCCGGGGCAAACTGAGGGCCATCCAGGCGTGGGCCACGGACGCTGGGGTGTCGCTGACCGAGAGCTGGGCGTACTCCGACAGCTACTACGACATCCCGATGCTTTCGGCAGTCACGCACCCTGTGGTGGTGAATCCGGATCCCCGTCTCGCCATGGTGGCTCTGGTGCGGCGGTGGCCGATGGTGCACCTCGACGTCCCCGCTGGTGTGCCCAAGCTTCCGGTGCTGGGCATCGAGCCCCAGCAGGCGGTGCTGGCCCTCCTGCGGCCTGAACTCATCCCCTATGCCCGCTTCGACATCGCCGGTGTATCGAACATCCCCGCCACCGGGCCGGCGATCGTGGTGGGTAACCACCGCAGTTATTTCGACCCGCTGGCTATGGCCGTTGCCCTGGCCAAGCGCGGCCGCCCGGTGCGCTTCCTGGGCAAGAAAGAGGTGTTCGACGCGCCGATCGTGGGCCAACTGGCTAAGGCCATGGGAGGCATCCGTGTCGAGCGCGGCACCGGATCCGACGAACCGCTGTCCGAGGCGGCCGCCGCCCTTGCCGCCGGCGAACTCGTCGCGCTCATGCCCGAGGGCACGATCCCGCGCGGGCCAGCCTTCTTCGACCCGGTACTCAAGGGTCGCTGGGGGGCCGCCAAACTGGCCGCCATGACAGGCGCACCAGTGATCCCGGTCGGGCTGTGGGGCACCGAGAAGGTGTGGCCCCGCCGCGAGCGCCTGCCCAACCTCCTCGCCATCGGGAACCCGCCGACCATCACGATCACCGTGGGCAAGCCCGTCGGCGGCCTGAAGGGTGAGTCGCCCGACGCCGATACCAAGAAGATCATGAAGGCCATCACCAAACTGCTCCCCGCGGAGGCACGCGAGCAGCGCACGCCCACGGCCGAGGAGCTCGCCCAGACGTACCCCGGCGGCAAGGTCAAGGATCGCGACGAAGCCGCCCGCCGCCCCGGCACCGACTAGGGCTCAGCGGCGATGAGCTCGAGGCGGTTACCGAAGGGATCGTCGACGTGGGCGCGGCGGACGCCGGGGAGTGCGGTGGCAGGGCGCACCTCGGTCCCGGACGAGCGCAGCGCCGACAGCAGCGCGTCGTAGCCGCGCACCCGGAAGGCGGGGTGGGTCTTGCGGGCGGGCGCGAACGGGTCCTCGACGCCGAGGTGGACCTCGACGCCCGGCCCCTGGAACCAGCAGCCGCCGCGTGCCGCCAGTGGCTCCGGCTTCGGCACGCGCGTCAGCCCGAGCAGGCCCGCGTAGAACGCCTCGGCTCGGTCTTCGCCGCCCGCCGGCATGGCGAGCTGCACGTGGTCGATGCCGATGAGCATCGCTCAGCCGAGTTGCGTTTGGCGGATGATGTTGAGGGCGCCACCGGCCTTGAACCACTCGATCTGCTCGGGGCTGAAGGTCTGGTTGGCCTGGAAGTCGATCGTGCTGCCGTCGGGCTTGGTGATCCGGCACTGGACGGGTGTGTCCGGCGCCAGCGAGGCGAGGCCGAGCACGCTGATCTTGTCGTCCTCGCCGATCTGGTCGTAGGTGGCCGGATCGGCGAAGGTCAGCGGGAGGAGACCCTGCTTCTTCAGGTTCGTCTCGTGGATACGAGCGAACGAGCGACACAGGATCACCTTGCCGTTGCGGAAGCGCGGCTCCATGGCGGCGTGCTCGCGGGAACTTCCCTCGCCCATGTTCTGGTCGCCGATCGCCACCCAGCCGACGCCGGCCTCGTGGAGGCGCTGGGCGATCTCGGGGAACGTGCGGGTCTCGCCGTCGAGCGGGTCCTTCCCGGTGCCGGCCTCGCCGGTGTAGGCGTTGATGGCCCCGAGGTAGAGGTTGCCCGAGATGTTCTCGAGGTGGCCCCGGTACTTGAGCCAGGGGCCGGCGGCGGAGATGTGGTCGGTGGTGCACTTGCCCTGCGCCTTCATCAGCACGGGGAGATCGACGTAGTCCTCGCCGTCCCAGGGCTCGAAGGCGTCGAGGAGTTGCAGGCGGTCGCTCTGGGGGTTCACCACGACCTCGATGCCGGAGCGATCCGCAGGAGGGGCCTGGAAAGTTTCCTCGCCGGGATCAAAACCGGCGGCGGGTAGGGCCTGGCCCACGGGTGGGTCGAGGCGCACCGCCTCACCGGCATCGTTGGTGAGCGTGTCGCTGCGGGGATCGAAGTCGAGTGTGCCGGCCAGGGCCAGGGCAATGACGGTGTCGGGGCTGGTGACGAAACTGAGCGTGTTGGCGTTGCCGTCGTTGCGCTTGGGGAAGTTGCGGTTGTAACTGTTCACGATCGTGTTCAGCTTCGACGTGTCGAGGTCGGTCCGGTCCCACTGGCCGATACAGGGCCCACAGGCATTGGCCAGCACGGTGCCACCGATGGCCTCGAGGTCGGCGAGCAGGCCGTCGCGTTCGATGGTGGCGCGGGTCTGTTCGGAGCCGGGAGTGATGAGCAGTTGCGTCTTGGCCCGCAGCCCCTTGGCCGAGGCCTGGCGAGCGATGGACGCGGCGCGGGTGATGTCTTCATAGGAGGAGTTCGTGCACGAGCCGATGAGGGCGGAAGAGATCTCGAGCGGCCACCCCTCTGCGGTGGCGGTGGCCCCGAGGTCGGCGAGCTGGTGGGCGCGATCGGGGGAGTGGGGGCCGTTGATCATCGGGCCGAGCTGATCGAGGTCGATCTCGATCACTTGGTCGAAGTAGGCGGACGGGTTGGCCAGCACCTCGTCGTCGTGGCGCAGGTCCGCGGCGACGCCGTCGGCCGTGTCGGCGATGGCGGCCCGTCCGGTGGCCCGGAGGTAGGCGGCCATGTTGTCGTCGTACCCGAAGATCGACGTGGTGGCGCCGATCTCGGCGCCCATGTTGCAGACGGTGGCCTTGCCGGTGGCGGTGATCGTGTCCGCCCCCGGGCCGAAGTACTCGATGATGGCGCCGGTGCCGCCGCTCACCGTGAGCACCTCGGCGACCTTGAGGATGATGTCCTTCGGGCTGGACCACCCGCTCAGCGAGCCGGTGAGGTGTACGCCGATCAGCTTGGGCCAGCGCACGTTGAACGGGAAGCCCGTCATCACGTCGACGGCGTCGGCGCCACCCACGCCGATGGCGACCATGCCGAGGCCGCCGGCGTTGGGCGTGTGGCTGTCGGTGCCGATCATCATGCCGCCGGGGAACGCGTAGTTTTCGAGGACGACCTGGTGGATGATCCCGCTGCCCGGTTTCCAGAAGCCGATGCCGTATTTGGCCGACACAGTGCGGAGGAAGGCGTAGACCTCGCTGTTGATGTCGAGGGCAAAGCTCAGATCGATGTTGGCCCCTGCTCGGGCCTGGATCAAGTGATCGCAGTGCACCGTGGAGGGCACCGCGACCTGCGGCAGGCCGGCGGTCATGAACTGCAGGAGCGCCATCTGGGCCGTGGCGTCCTGCATGGCGACGCGGTCGGGGTCGAAGTTGTTGTAGGTGATCCCGCGGCTGATGTCTTCCTGCGCGTCTCGGAGGTGGTTGACGAGAGTTTTCTCGGTCAGCGTGAGGCTCCGGCCCAGCCGCTCCCGGGCGATGGCCACGCGCTCGGGAAGGCGGGCGTAGACCTCCTCGACCAGCGACAGCGGGGTGGTGGAGGAGATGGGTTCGGCAGACATGGCGGGCCTCTTGCGTCGTCCAATAGAAGATACAAGTATAGGACAAGTGCGCCAGATCCGCTATCGAACCATCGCTGACCAACTGCGTCACCGGGTGGCGGCCGGAGAGTTTGCCCTCGGCCGCACGCTGCCGAGCGAGGCTGATCTCTCCGGGCACTACGGGGCCAGTCGGGTAACTATCCGCCGGGCGCTGGAACTCCTCAGATCCGATGGCCTCGTGGATGCCCGACAAGGGTTCGGGTGGTTCGTGGCGGTGGATCCCCTGCGACAGTCGCTCGGGCGGCTCGGGACGATTGAGGCGCAACTCACAGCCTCGGGAGTGCATTCCGAACGTCGCATCCTGGACTTCGGCTTCGTGACCGCACCGGCGCATGTGGCCGCGGTGTTGGTGAGCCCAACCGTGCTCGAGGTGCGGCGACTGAACCTCGCCGACGGCGAACCGTTTGCTCGGGTCACGGTGTGGTGCCCGGAGGAACTCGGGGCGTCGCTGTCGCGCTCCGACGTGGAGCGCGCCCCGTTCTATGAACTCCTCTCGGAGCCGTTGGGCGGGGCCGTGCAGACCATCGGGGCCGCTGTGGTGAGTGCGAGCGATGCGGGCTTGCTGAAGGTGCCGGTCGGATCACCGGTGCTGCGCTGCGAACGGATCACGTCTACCCCCGCCGGCCGACCGGTGTTGCTGTCCGAGCACGTATTTCCGGCCCATCGCACCGAGTTTGTGGTGGACCTGCCGATGGCCGAGCGCAGCATCGCCCCTACCGGTATGCGTCTGGTGGACTGACCGCTTCGGGAATGGGCGCTATTGGATGTGGAACACGTGGGTCCACGTGCCGTCGGCGAGGTGAGTGGACTTCACCCACCCGGTAGCTCCGGCGTAGGTGCCGGACCCGCCGATGATGGATCGAATGGTGGACGAGGAGGGCTTCAGGGTGGCTCCGGCGGCGGGGTAGAAGGCGGCGCCTTCGAGAATCAACTGGTTCGACACATCACCGAAGGCGAACACGCCGGTAGCGACGCGCGATTCGAACCCATCGGGGGCTACATCCAAGGCGGTGGTGGTCATCACCCAATCGGTGTGCACCATTTCACCCTCCTCGTCGGTGGCGTCGAAGCGCCAGAGTCGGGTATCGCCTACGGAGTTGCCCGGTACCCCGTTGTCTACGAGGGTGGGGGCGGGCACCTCGCCGTGAGTGACGGTCACCGTGGTGCCCTCGTCCGTCGATGAACATGCCGTGAGCGCCAGCGACCCCATGAGGAGCACCGTCGCCAAACGCAACCCGAACCGACCGCGTCTTACCATCTGTTGGTGTCCTTTGGTGTGGGGGCCGCCAGGGGCCGCATCGTGAACCCAGGGAACGGTAGTCCTAGAGCTTGGGCCAAGGGCGGGTTTGGCGGCGGCGCTTGCGGGATCGATCGCCCAGCGCCCAGGCCCGTCGCCATGCCGGAGCATTGGGACCCGCCAGCGACGGGGTGGTGCCGAGCGCGGCCCGCTGGCGAGATTGCCACCAGTTGGTGGTGGCTTCGTCGGCCAGTTCGGCTACCGATCGCTCGATGCGCTCGGCGAAGCGAGTGGTGCTCTCCCCCTCCTCGGTGCGCAAGGGGGTGCCGTAGGTGACGCGCACGTGGGTGGGGGTAGGCAGCCGCTGTCCCTTGCGAAGGATCTTGGCCGTGCCCTCGAGATGGACGGGAACCACCGGGACCGAGCAGCGGTTGGCCAGATAGGCCGCACCGGCGCGAAACGGTTGGCCCCAGCCGTCGGGGGATCGGCCCCCCTCCGGGAAGATGAGCATCGACCAGCCCTCGTTGATCAAGGCGGCCGCTTCGTCGGCGGAACGACGACTTACCTTGGAACGTTCGATGGGGATGGCTCCGAGGGCCAGGGCCGACGCCGCCGCGCTGAGGTGGGTTCGGAAGAAATAGTCGGCGGCGGCCCCTACGAATATCTTGTACCGCCACGGCTCCGGGATCGACGTGAGCATGGTGGGCGTATCGAGGTGGCTGTGGTGGTTGGGGGCGAAGATCACAGGACCAGCGGTGAGACCCTCGAGCCGGTCGATCCCATCGCGTTCGGGGGCACCGAGAGCGGCCACCGCCGGACGCAAGACGGCCTCGAGAAACACGACACGCGCCAACCGGGCCGGGTAACGGCGAGCCCAGTCTGTTTGGTAGTGGGCCCCGAGGCGGCGCGGGGCGGGAAGCGCCTCGACGGTGTCGGGCACCGTGGGGGTGGAATAGGGGAACGGGAGTTTTGGCACCCGGGGCAGGTTCACCACGTCGCTACACCACGTCGGCCATGACAATGGGCGGGTTGTGGAGGTGGGTGATGGTGCCATCCCGACCCACCACATCGGCGGCCATCTCCAGGGCATCGTTGAGGGTAGATGCCGGGGTGAAGCCGAGGCGGCGTACCGAGCGGGCTTCGCCGCCCACGATGATCACCTTGCCGAGGTGGGACAGCGCATGGCTTCCCCAGTACCACATGTAGAACGGGTGGACGCCGTGGTAGGCGTGGCTGGTGCGGTAGAGGTGGCGGTACCACTCATCCTCGGCGTACTGCTTCTCGTACTTGGCTTCGATCTCCAGCGGGTTGGTGGTATCGGCCAAGACCTGCTCGAAGAAATCGATGTAACTCGGATGGTGAACCGGGTGGAACTCCCACGGCGTGGGGTGGCTCATGATCAACACGCCGCCCTCTCGCACGAGGGGGTTGCCCCGGTACATGTTGAAGAAGTACCCGAGGCCGAGGCACATGACCAGGATCGGGTTCATGATCGAATGCACGTTGTACGGGCAAATGTACGGAAGCCCCATCGTGAGGATGTCGGTCTGGCCCTGTATCTCCACCAGCTGCTGTTTGAAGACGTTGGCGGTGGTCACTTCGTGCACGGCTTCCACCTCACCGGCCTGTACCGAGGTGATGCCGTAGGGGGCCTGCCACGAGTTGAAAATCTTCCGACGGGCTTTCACCGGGAGGCGATCAAGGCCCGCCTTCATCCCCACGAAGCTGGCCCGGTCACGGGCGGTCCACTCCCACTCGCGCTTCTGAAGCACCGACATGGGTCCTGAGGTGCCGAAGGTGTCGTTGTTGAGGGTGGTCTCGATCTGGAACACCTTGATGCCGCTGTTCTTCAGAACCTCGCCCATGCGCCAGTTGGAGGAGTGCAGTTCGCTTTTGTGGCGGTCCATGAAACTGCGCGACTGCAGCATCGTGGCCACGTTGTGGTGGTGGCGCAACGACTTGTAGGACGACAGTCCGGTGGCGGTTGACTTCCATCCTCCGTCCATGGATACGAGGTTGATGTTCACGTAGACGATGAGGTCGCTCTCGGCGGCTCGCTTGTTGATCTCCACCTCCTCGCCATGCTTGGTTTCGCCGATAAAGAGCAGGTTGTCGGGGTCCTCGGCGTCGTGGTTGTAGAGAAGACCATCGGGGGCAAAGGCGTCGTAGACCCGGTCGCCCACGGCATGGCGCAGTTCGGCTTCGGTCATGCGTCGGTGCAGGGCCAAAGCGGCGATGAGGTGCACGTCGTCCACACCGGCGGCGGCGGCGAGGTCGAGGACCGCTTCGATGACGCGCTGGCGCACATCGGGTCGACGCATGGGGGGGAGGGGCAGGCTGATGTCGTCGAAGCAGATCGTGAGCTTCATGCCGGGCGTGAGAAGCGCCCGCAGCGGCGCCGAATCGCCCAGAGGATTGTCGAGCGCCAGCCGGATGGCGGCGTCGGGATCATCGAGGGCTTCAAGCGGCTCGCCGGGATAGAGCACCCGGCTGCGGCCGGCGGGCAGTCGCTCGAGGCGAAGGGTCTCGCCGTGGTGAAAGAGGATGGGTGGCGTGGAGCGGTCTACGTCTAGGACAAAGCCGGGGCGTGGCATCAGATGGTGTCTCTCTCTCGTTCCGACCGGAGGTCGAAGGCGATCTTCACGGCACCGCGGGAACCCGCGTGGGCCGCATGGGCGATGGCTTGCTCATAACGATGGAGCGGGTAGGTGCCACTCACGAGGCGGCCGAGATCGAGGGTGGCCACCAGTTCGACGGCCCCATCGAAGTTGGCCCGCTCGTAGGCGTAGGCACCCTGCAGTGCTATTTCTCGTTGCCACAGTGGCGTGAGGTCCACGGTGGTCACCCCCGGCATGCCCACGGCATGAATGGTGCCGCCGGGGGCGGTGATCCGCAGGGCCTGGGCGATGGAGGAAGCTGAGCCCACGCAATCGACCACGGTGGCGATGCCACCGCCGAGTTGGCCGTTGTCGAGACGCATGGTGCCGGATCGGGCGCGCACGGTGCGGTCCAGTTCGCCGGGGGCTACCACCGTGGTGGCCCCGAGGGTGGTGGCGAGGTCCCGCTGGTGCGGGTACTTAGCGGTGGCGATGATTACCGCCTGGGGTCGGGCCGCTCGCAGGGCGGCGATGGTGAGCAGGCCGAGGGTGCCACTGCCGATCAGCGCAATGTTGTCGTTGTCTACTCGCGAGGCGGCGTGGACCGCACAGGCGGCCGGTTCCACCAACACGGCGGCTTCGTCGGTGAGATCGGGGGGCAGGCGCACCAACTGGCTTTCGTGGGCGACCATCACGGTGGACCAGCCCCCGCCGGTGCTTTCGCAGAAGCCGCATTGCAGTCCCGGCTCCAAGTCGCCGAAGGCGATGCGTTCGCAGTGGTTGATCCGGCCGGCCGCGCAGGCGGGGCAGGCCGGGGAGAAGCCGCGAGTGACGCAACTGAGGACGGGCACCACCGCCACCCGAGTGCCGTCGTCGAGATCGCCCACCACCTCATGGCCGGGCGTGAAGGGGAAGGAGACGATCGGCTCGAACCAGCGCGAGGAGGTGCCATCGATGGTGGCGAGATCGGAGCCGCAGATACCGGCGAGGCGGGGTCGGACCCGCAACCATCCCGGGCCGGGGAGGGCAGGCGGATCTATATCTCGCAGCGAGAGTGGCCCCACTCGGGCACCGCCGCCGGGCCGAAGCCGACCCGCCACCATGGCGGCGGCGAACTTGGCGGGCTGGCGGGAAAACACGAGTGCCTTCATCGCGGGGACCTCGTGGCGGTGGCGATCTTGCCCACCCGGCGTCGGCGGGGGCGACCCCAGGCTGGGCCGATAGGAAGGAGGGGGGTGTCGACGCCGTGGGCTTGGTCGAAGTGTTCCACCAGCCAGCCGCGCTTGCGAGCCAGAGCGGCGAGGCGGGTTTCGGGGTTGACCGCCACGGGAAAGCCCACGGCTTCGAGCATCGGAAGATCCGAGGTGGAGTCGGCGTAGGCCACGCCCTCGGCCACGTCGAAGCCGTGGGCCTCGGCGTAGTCGTAGAGGGCCTGGGCGCGGGCCTCGGCGGTGGGGGGCACGGCGGTGAGTTCGCCCCGGTAGGTGCCGTCGGGGCGGATGGCGAGCGAGGGGGCGATGATGTCGTCGAAGAGGGGGCGCAGCGGACCGATGGCCACGTCGAGGGCGCCGGTGATGAGCACGGTTCGGTGGCCGAGACGGCGGTGCTCACGCACCCGTCGGATGGCTGCGGGAAAGGACTTGATGAGGATGAGGTCGCTAAACATTTCCAGCGCGTCGGCTTCGAGTTGGGCGGCGTCGGCCCCGTCGTAACGGCGGTAGAACTGGCGCAGGAAATCGCTTCGGTCGCGGCGATCGGCGGCGAGCAGGGCGGGCGCCTCCTTGAGCGTTTGGAGCACGAAGCGGATCCGGTCTTCCTGGGGAAGACGGCGGGTGGCCAGCCAGGAGTAGGAGGCCACCACGTTGGAGGCAATGAGGGTGTTCTCGAGGTCGAAGGCGGCAAAGTGGCGGGCGGGATCGAGCACCTGACCCCGCAGACGGTCCTCACGTTTCTCACCCTGTCGGCCACCCGGGGTGGTGCGCACCCGGGCGTGTTCCACCACCGAGGGAAGGTGCACGTGGGGGGCGTACCAACTCCAGTCGATCACCCGGGGGTCGAAACAGAACGTGGCCTGATCGGCCGGGTCCAGGCGGTCCCAGCGGCTCAGCAGGTTGTCGACCCCATAGATCGCTTCGCATTCGGCGTAGGCGCCGTAGAGCTCCACGTAGGCGAGGGCCCGCTCCACTTCCTCGCGTTTTTCCTCCAGCGTGGCGGCCCAGGCCGCCTGCTTGCCGCGCAGGGGCAACGACTGGAGGAGTTTTTCGCCCTTGTCGATGGCGGTCTGGGCTCGTTCGAGCTGGCGTTGCACGCGCCCGCGGCCGGGGAAGGACCATTCCGGCACGATGATGGGCTGGCCCTCGAGGTCGTAGATCGGGTGGGTGGTGAAGAACTCCCGCACCATGTCCACGAGGTGGCGGTAGCGCAGGGGGTTCACCGAACCGGAGGCCACCTGGGTGATGGCGGGGGCATCGGGCACCGGTCCGGCGGCGGCATCGATGATGGCGGCGACCACGAGATCCACGGGGATGACGTCGATGGTGCCTTCGGGGACGCCGGGGAACTCCTTGAGGAGGCCGCGGGCGTAGGAGACGATCACCGGCTCGGCCATTCGGAAACCGCGGATCCATCCCGGGAAGGGCTCGAGGAGGGCCGACTCGATGATGGAGGGGCGGACAATGGACACCGGGATGGGGCCGCGATTCTGGAGGAGGGCTCGTTCGCCGAGGGCCTTGGTATAGGCGTAGGCATCGGGCCAGCCGAGGGAGGCGGCTCGGGCCCGTCCGGCTTCCACCATCTGTGCCTTCACCCAGGCATTGCGACGCTGCTCGGTTTTGGCGGCCAACGCCGGGATGCCGGCCGCGCCGAGTTCGGTGCGGGCCTCTTTGCGGAAGCGGGTGAGATGGTCGGGGCGGCGACTGTCGGCTTCGGCCATCACGCGTGATTGTCGGGCCCCGGCTACCTCGCGGCGCCAGTCCACGTCGATGAAGAACGGGCTGTCGTGGACGGGGATTTCCGGCGCCGCGCCGCGACGGTTGCCGGCCACGTAGCAGGTAGACACCGACACGAGGTGGGGGGTGAGGTTGAGGTCCTGCAGCGTGCGCACGATGCGGGTGGGGCCAAGCAGGTTCACCTCCACCGCGCTGTCGAGGGGGGAGTCGAAGGACACGGTGGCGGCCGAGTGGATCACGATGTCGCACGATTCGAGCGCGGCGCGACCGTGGGGGTCGAGGGCCAGGCCGTCGGTGCCCACGTCGCCGGCAATCGGGGTGACCCGCGCCGCCACTAAGGCGGCGAAGCCCTCCTTGCCGTGCTCTTGGCGGAGCCGGTCGAAGGCATCGTTGCTGAAGATTTCCCGTTTGGCCCGCTGTTCCACCGAGGATCGCTTCCCCGGTCGGATGAGCAGGACGAGTTCACATCCGGGGATCGACCGCAGGAGTCGCTCGATCAGCGCGGTCCCGAGAAAACCCGTACCGCCGGTGATGGCGATGCGTTTGCCGTCGAGGGCCTCGTGAATCATGCAGGTCTGTCTACCATTTGGTAGACAAGGACGGGAGGTGGAGTGGCAGACACCACGGCGGAGCGGATCCTCGAGGAGGCCATGACGGCCTTTGGCACCCGCGGTTACGAAGCCACGTCACTCGACGACCTGGCCGGTGAGCTCGGCATCCGCAAGCAGACGATCCTCTACTGGTTCCCCTCCAAGGACGCGCTCCTCGAGGCCGTGGTCGATCGGTGTGCCGACGAGGTGACCCGTCGCCTCGTCCGTGGGTTGGATGGCGCCCCGGATGGGTTCAGCCGGGTCGACGCCATGGTGCGGGCCATGTTCCGCCTGGCCGCTCGCCATCCCGCGACGCTCGGCTTCTTGCGCGAGGTGGCCCGTCTGGGGCCGCCCTCGTCCACCCGTCTCCTGGCCCGCATCGAGCCCCTCATCGAGCGGGCCTCTGCGTTCCTCCAGGCGGAGATGGACGCCGGTCGGATGCAGCGTCATGAGCCGCGGCTCCTGCTGCTCGCCGCGTACTCGATGGTGACGGGGATGGCGACGGAGGTCGACGTCCTCCGGGCCTTCGGCGAGGAACCCACCCTCCCGTCGCTGCTGCGGCGACGCGATGAGCTGCTGTCGCTTCTGCGGGCGGCCCTGGAGCCGTGAGACGGGCGATTCGTCGTGGTCGGTCCGGGCGGGTGCCCGACTCGAGACCACCGCCGGGCGGGGTGGGTGGTGGACGGATACCTAAGGTGGAGGGATGGACGGAGAGACCACGGGCGCGGACGGGGCGGATCAGTTGTCGGTGCCGCCCAAGTGGCGGCGCGGCAAGCGACGTAACGACGACGAGTGGCTGCGGAACGCCTTCCGGCTGATTGATCTGCTGGCCCGGTCCTTCGGTCAGGCGGACCTCTCGACGACGTCGTTGCTCGATGTCGGGTGCGGGACGAAGTTCACGGCGGCGATCATCAACCACGACCTTCCGATAGCTCGCTATGTCGGCGTCGACACCGACGCAGACATCGTTGCCTTCCTCGGCACGAGCGTGCATGACCCCCGCTTCTCGTTCCACCACCTCGATGCCCACAACGACCTGTACAACCCCACCGGACGACCACTGGAGTCGTATGACCGACTCCCGATACCCGACGAGCAGTTCGGCGTCATCTCGCTCTTCTCGGTGTTCACTCACCTGGCTCCGCACGACTATCGAGCCATGCTCAAGGTGCTCCGGCCCCACATCGCCGATGATGGACGACTCCTGTTCTCGCTCTTTGTGGACGAAGGCATCGACCCGAGCCGGCGGGACGCCTTCAGCCGGGAGGTACAGCGACGGGCCGATGCGGGCGACCCGGCCGTCCTGGAGGCAATCGCCGAGCGGCAGGCGCGGGGCACCGACATCCCCGACTTCGTGGATCGCGTGCCCGACCGACCGATGATGGAGGCCGTGTACTCGTAGCGCTTTGCCCGCGAGCTCATCGATGGTTCCGGCTGGCGGGTCGAGGCTCTCCACCCGCCGGAGCTCCCCATCATCCAGCACTACTTCATTTGTCGGCCGGACTGACGGGCGCCGCCGGCCGTCGGTGGGACCTTCAGCGCGTGGTGGAGAAGCGTGATCGACGGGCGTGGCGATCGAGGGCGAGGCGCACCAACTCGTCGATGAGTGCGTCGTAGGGAACGCCCGTGGCCGCCCAGAGCTTGGGATACATGGAAATAGGGGTGAAGCCGGGGATCGTGTTGACCTCGTTGATGAGCAGGCCGCGTCCGTCGGGTTCGTAGAAGAAATCGACCCTGGCCATCCCATCGACCCGCAGGATCGTGAAGGCGGCCACGGCCAGGCGGCGAATTTCCTCGCTCGTGGTGGGCGGCAGGTCGGCGGGGATGATGAGGTCGGCGGCGCCGTTGAGGTACTTGTCGTTGTAGTCGTAGAAGTCCCCCGCCGGGATGATCTCGCCGGGCACCGACGCCTGCGGCTCGGTGTTCCCCATCACTGCCACTTCGATTTCGCGTCCGTGGGCGCTCTCCTCCACCACGATCCATTCGTCGTATCTGACCGCGAGGGCAGTGGCGATCTCCAAGGCCGCTTCGTTGGTGGCGCGGCTCACCCCCACGGATGATCCGAGGTTGGCGGGCTTCACGAACAACGGATAGTGCAGCCCGGCGGCCCGCGCGAGGGCCACCACCGCGGCGCTGTCGCCTTCTCGCAGACCGATCCAGGGAACCTGGGGCATTCCGTGGGCGGCGAGCACATCTTTGGCCTTCAGTTTGTCCATGCACAGCGCGGAGCCCAGTACCCCCGCACCCACAAACGGCACGTTGGCCATTTCCAGCAGACCCTGCACCGTCCCGTCTTCGCCGCCGGGGCCGTGGAGCACCGGGAGCACCACGGTGAGTGCGGGCTGGCCCGCCTGGGGGGCCAGGGCGACCATCGGGTTGATGGGGGAGCCGACGGCGGAGAGGTGATCATGGGTTTCCCCGCCGGCCTCGGGGGCGGTGGTGGGGTCGTCGGCCTGGCGCCAGATGCCTTGGCGATCGATGCCGATGGCCTCGAGTTGGTAGCGATCCCGGTTGGCGGCGCGCAGCACGTGCCATGCCGAGACACAGGAGACGTCGTGTTCGGCGGACTGGCCGCCGAAGAGGACCACGAGACGCACACGATCGGGCATGACCCAAGCATAGGAGGACGGCCTGCGAGACTCGGGGCGATGCTTATCCGTACCAGTGACCTTGCCGGGGCGATCCAGGGAAGGCTCGATGGTCCTGACGTGATCTGCGACGGCGTGGCGCAGGATTCGCGGTCGATTACCCCCGGTCAGTTGTTCGTGCCGATCGTGGCGGAACGCGACGGTCACGATTTCATCGATGAGGCTCTGGCCAACGGCGCGGCTGCCTATCTCACCGCCGGTTCTCGCCGGGGGGGCAGCGCCATTGTGGTGCCCGACACGTTGGCCGCCTTGGGGGCCGCCGGCGGTTACGCCCGCACCCGGTTGCCGGATCGGGTGGTGGCGGTTACGGGATCGGTGGGCAAGACATCAGTGAAGGATCTGCTCGCCGCCGCGCTGGCCCAGCAGTGGCCCACCACGGCGAGTACCCGATCGTTCAACAACGAGTTGGGGGTGCCCCTCACCTTGTTGAATGCCCCCGAAGGCACCGAGGCGGTAGTGGTGGAGATGGGCGCCCGTGGGGTGGGCCACATTGCGCACCTGTGCGTTATGGCGTCGCCCACCGTTGGGGTGATCACCCGGGTGGCCGCGGCGCACACGGAGGTGTTCGGCACTCTGGCGGAGGTGGCGCGCGCCAAGGGCGAACTGGTGGAAGCGCTGCCGGCCTCGGGCGTTGCGGTGCTCTACGCCGCCGATCCATTGGTGCTGGCCATGGCGGAGCGCACGGTGGCCCGGGTGGTTACCTTTGGGAGTGGGGGCGACGTGGCGGCGGAGTCCATTGTGGTGGCCGAGGACTTGCGCCCGCGGTTCTGGCTTGTTTCACCCTGGGGCCGCGCCGAGGTGGCGTTGCGGGCGCGGGGCCGGCATCAGGTGGACAACGCATTGGCCGCCGCCGCCGCCGCCCTGGCCGCGGGAGAGGATCTGGCGGCGGTAGTGGCGGGGCTGGAGACCGGGGAACTTTCGCCCTGGCGGATGGAACTGGACACGGCGGCGGGTGGTGCGCGGGTGCTCAACGATTCCTACAACGCCAACCCCACGTCGGTGGCGGCGGCCCTGCGCGCTCTGGCGGCCCTGCCCGCTCGGCGGCGCTTCGCGGTGTTGGGGGTGATGGCCGAACTGGGCGAGGGTTCACTGGCGGACCATCGCGCCATCGGCGAGTTGGCGGCGGAGCTGGGCATCCAACTGATCGCGGTGGCGGCGCCGGGCTACGGGGGCGAGGACGTGGCCGACCTTGATGCCGCGCAGGCGGCGCTGGGGGCATTGGGAGACGGCGATGCCGTGTTGGTGAAGGGCAGTCGGGTGGCCGGGCTCGAACGCCTGGCCGCCGCCCTGCTGGGCTGAGGGGCGCACCCTCGTGAACCGGCGGCTCGAGCCCGGGTGGGTCAGGCTTCTGGCGGTGGGGGTACCGCTGGCCCCGGAGAGAGATCGGCGTAGGCGGCGAGGCCGAGGGCGGCCCCCGCCCCCACGAGCACCACGGTGGTCACCGAGAACGCCTCGATAGCGACGCCGGCTAACAAACCGCCGATGGGGACGGTGCCGCCGAAGCCCATGATCCACAGCGCCATCACGCGGCCGCGACTGGCGTCGTCGAGCCGTTGCTGGAACACAGTGGACAGCGAGGTGACCATGGCGAAGTACGCCAGCCCCACCAACATGACGATGGGATAGGCCAAGACGGGGCTGCGGAGCAAGGCGAAGATGGCGAGAAAGATGGCGAAGGCCACCAGGCTCACCCGCACGACCCGTGCGAGGTTGTAGGACGACAGCACGGTTCCGACGGAAATGGCCCCGAGAAGCGCGCCGAAGCCGAAGGCGGCGTAGAGGTAGCCGTACTCCTGGCTCCGGGGGGCCATGCCGAGGTTCCGGTCGGCCAGGGTGGGGAATTGGGCGACGAAGGTGAGCGAGATCAGGGAAAAGCTGAAGATGATCAGGAGACTGCGGCGCACGACGCGGTCTCGGCGAGCCACCCGGAATCCCTCGGCGAGCCCCCTGACACCCTGGGGCCCCGACTTGTCGATCACCGGAGTGGGCAACGTCACGGTGACGAGGGCCCAGATGACGAGCAGATAGGAAGCGGCGTTCATGATGAACACCCACGACGCGCCGAAAGTTGACAGCACCACTGCCCCGACCACCGGCCCGATGACCCGTGAGCCGTTCATCTGGGCCGAGTTCAGCGAGATTGCGCCGGGTAGGTCCGCTCGGCCTACCAGGGCCGGGAGCAGGGCGCTGTAGGTAGGTCCGAAGATGGCGTTACACAACCCGATGAGGAACACAATGATCACCAGGGTGGTGGGTGAAGGATTGTTGCCGAGGACCTCCCACGCCAGCACTACTGACAGTGTCGATTGCAGAGCGGTGATGAGAATGAGAAGGCGACGCCGGTCGAAGATGTCGGCGAGGACGCCTCCGATCAGGGAGAAAAACAGCAGCGGGCCGAGTTGGGCGAAGGCCAAGAGCCCCACAAACTCGGCTGATCCGGTGAGGTCGTAGGCGATGGCGCCCAGGACCACGTTTTGCATCCAGTTGCCGATGTTGGAGAGGAACGCGCCGATGAACACGCGGCGGAACACGGGGTGCCGCAGGGCGGCCCGGGCTGGTCCGGGGCGCAGGACGCGGTCGCCGTCGATCAGTGCGTCCACGGCGTCCACGGCGTCCTCGGCAGACTCCGGCGATGGGCGCGGCAGGGGAACATCGAACGGCATGACGACGCAGCCTGCCATCCGGCCGGGAGTGGGGGCGAGCCCGTATCCTTTCCGCTTATGCCGGTGGAGTTCGAGGAGTTGCAGTTTCCCTTTGGCGATGCGGACGGTCCTGCGCCGCGGCAGTGTGTGATCAACCGCGATCCGATGGGGACGTTCCCGTGTTGCCCGCTGTGCGGCGGCGAGATGCGGCCCGAGCACGCTCACTACCGGTGTGGTTGTGGCTGGCGCGATTCGTGTTGCGACTGATCGAGCGGGTGAGGGAGTGCCGCCGGGGGAGCGTTCTCTAGGATCAGGCGATGACGGTGAGTGATCGATCTCGTATCGCGCTGGCCCCGGAGGGTACGGGGGACTGGTTGGGTGAGGCGGTGCGGGCGGGTGGAGGAACCGTGGTGGTGCCGTCGGATGCCAGTGGGCTGGTGTGGGCCGACCCCAACGATCCCGAGGGTCTCCACCGGCTGTTGCAGGAGTGTCCCCACATCGAATGGATACAACTGCCGTGGGCGGGGGTGGAGCCCTATCGCGAGGTGTTCCAAGCCCACCGGCACCGCCTCTGGACCTGCGGGAAGGGCATCTACGCGGAGCCCGTGGCGGAGCATGCGCTGGCTTTGGCGTTGGCGGGGCTTCGCCAGGTGGCGCACTACGGACGGGCATCGGAGTGGACGCGGGCGTCGGGCACGAACCTGCTCGGGGGGCGAGTGGTGATTCTCGGAGGCGGGGGGATTGCCGAGAGTTTGCTGCGCCTGTTGGGGCCGTTTGGATGCGATGTCACCGTGGTGCGCCGAACCCCGTGTGCGATGGAGGGGGCGGCTCGGGTGGTGGGCCTCGCCGATGTGGACGACGCCTTGGCGGGGGCACGGCTGGTGGTGTTGGCGTTGGCTCTCACCCCGGAAACTCGTGGGCTCATCGACCGCCGTCGGCTGGGGTTGTTGGCCCCGGAGGCATGGGTAGTGAACGTGGCCCGCGGTGGGCACATCGTGACCGAAGACCTCGTCGCGGTGCTGGCGTCCGGCGGGATCGGGGGGGCGGCTCTTGACGTCACCGATCCAGAGCCGTTGCCGCGAGATCATCCGCTTTGGAGTGAGCCGCGCTGCATCATTACGCCCCATTCCGCCAACACGATTGCCATGGCGATTCCCCTCCTGAGTGAGCGGATTCAGGAGAACGTGGGCCGATGGTTGGCCGGTGAGGTCCTGGTGGGTCCGGTGGATGTGGACACGGGATATTGAGCGGGCGGGTGGTCGGGCGTTCTAAGTTCTTCTCTTATGGACTTTCGTCACGTCACCGTGGCCGCGCTGGCGGCTGATGTAAGGGCTAAACGCACGTCGGCACGCGAAGTCACCGAAGCGGCCCTGGCGCGGATCGATCAGTTCAATCCGGTGGTCAACGCGTTCGTGGCGGTGGAGGGCGAAGCGGCCTTGGCGGAGGCGGCTCGCATCGATGAGCGACTGGCGGCGGGCGAGGACGTGGGTCCGTTGGCCGGGATCCCCATCGGGGTGAAGGATCTCGAAGATGCCGCCGGGTTCCGCACGACGCAGGGGTCGGTGGTGTACGCCGATAGCGCCATTGCGCAGACCGACTCCGTGCTGGTGGGGCGTCTCAAAGCGGCGGGGTGTGTGGTGATCGGCAAGACGAACACCCCCGAACTGGGCCACAAAGGCGACACCACGAACCCCCTCTTTGGGGCCACGAGCAATCCGTGGAATCTGGCGTACTCGGCCGGGGGTTCCTCCGGTGGTTCGTCGGCCGCCCTGGCGGCGGGGCTCGTTCCGCTGTGCACCGGATCCGATGGCGGCGGTTCCATCCGGATCCCGTCATCGGTGTGTGGTCTGTCGGGGATGAAAGCCTCGCTCGGTCGGGTGCCGGTGGGCGGGGCAAAGCCCCCCGGCTGGGGCGACTTGTCCACCAAGGGTCCGATGGCGAGGCGCATCCGGGACATCACGCTGGCCCTTGATGCCGTGGTGGGTCCGGATCCCACCGACCTGCGTTCCTTGCCGAGCCCGGCGATGGCGTGGTCGGGGGCGCTGGAGCACGTGGAGCCGCCGGCGCGGGTGGGATGGTCGCCCACGTTGGGCTACGCCGTGGTGGATGCCGAGGTTCTCGCCGCCTGTGAGGCGGTGTTGGCCCGGTTGGAGAGCCTCGGTACGGAGGTCGTGCTGGTGGACCCGGTGTTCCATGGCGATCCGGCGATGTCGTGGATTCAGATGGCTATGACCGGTAATGAGCGGGCGCTCGGGCATCTGCGCGGTACTGCGGATTGGGACCGCCTTGATGCGGGCCACCGACGGTTGATCGACGCCTTCGGGGTCAGGCAAACCGGCTCGGAGTTGCTGGAGGCATTCGATGCCTGCCACACCACCAACCTGCAACTATGCGAGGTGTTCGAACAGGTGCCGCTGCTGCTGACGCCCACGGTGGCTGGCTTCCCGGGACCGCCGGGGTCTGATGGAACGGTCAATGGACACCCCACCCCGGCATGGGTGGCCTTCTCCTACCCTTTCAACATGACCCGATCGCCAGCGGGCACGGTGTGTGCCGGCTTCGGGTCCAACGGTATTCCCATCGGTCTGCAGGTGGTGGGTCGCCAACACGATGATGTGGCGGTGCTGCAACTTCTCGCGCTGCTCGAGGATGATCTCGCCTTTGACCAGGTGGCGCCGATCTGAGCAACGGGCGGGTGGCCATGGTGCGGTGGCCTTCTGGTACCGTGACCCTCCCGCACTCGGGGCGCGTAGCTCAGTTGGTTAGAGCGCTGCCTTCACACGGCAGAGGCCAGGGGTTCGAGTCCCTTCGCGCCCACCGCCAGGTCACGGCATCGGCTGGCTGTGTCGTGCCCCACGATGGGCAGTTGTTGGCTGGTTTGCGTCCCGCAAACGTGCCGTGGCAGTGGCCATATAAGTGTTCTTGTCAGAAAGGGGAGAAGACTTATATAATGCTTCTCATGAAGACGCGTGGATGGGGCTCGGCAACGGCA
This sequence comes from Acidimicrobiia bacterium, assembly GCA_009694375.1. Lineage (NCBI taxonomy): Bacteria > Bacillati > Actinomycetota > Acidimicrobiia > Acidimicrobiia bacterium. The sequence goes on along the minus strand of SHVB01000013.1, from coordinate 4,597 downwards.
GCCGTCGTTCGTGAGCTGGTCAACGCCGAACGGCCACTGATGCAGCGGGAGCTCGCGGAGCGTTGCGCCACATCGCAGCCGCGGGTCTCCCAGGTGCTGGTGCGCCTTGCCGAAGATGGCCTCGTGCGTCGGATGGATGACGGCTGGACAGCGGATCGACAGCCGCTCGTCATGACCTACCTCGACCGATACCGACCTCGGGAGACCGATCGAGAAGCCTGGTGGTACGCCCTCGACACGTTGAGCGAGCAGGCGCACCGGATCGTCGATGCGCATGGCTCGCTGGCCGTGAGCGCCGATCTCGCAGCCGATCTGACGACGCCATGGAGGCGGCCCTCGACGGCGATCGTCTGGGCCCCTGAACCGCTGGATCTGTCTGTGATCGGGTTTGTGTCTGCGGAGAGCAAGGCCGTGGCGACGGTGATCGTCCGCGTCACCGATGACGCCCGACTCTTCGATGACAGGGTGGTCGTGGATGGCCTACCGCTGACCGAGCGCTTCCAGCAGGCGACGGACCTCATGGATCTCGGAGGGAGCGACAGGGCGGAGGCGGCTGCCATCTTGATGGGAATCTCACCGGAGGTGCTCCGTTGAACGTTGGCGACAAACACGACGGAGGCATCTCACCTATTCACCTCGTCTCCGAATCCCTCGCCACGGATGGGGGCTACGTGGCGATTGGGGACATGGCGAGGATCCTCGATGGCCGCAATCATCGGTTGATCGGTGGCATCGCCGTGATGATCCACCTTCAACGTCTCGGTTCGGACCTGCCGATCAGGGCGACCGGCGACGCTGACTTCGGGATCCCGCTCGGCTTGCTCCAAGACGATGCATTGCTCGTCGATCTAATCGAGGCCACCGGCTACCGGAAGGAGGCTGGCAACCGCTGGGCACGACAGGTGGATGATCGACGCCGTGCCGCCATCGACATCCTGATCCCCGGATACACCACGCGCCTTCGATCAGCGCATCGGGTCGGATCGGTCAACTCGACGGAGGTACCCGGGCTGAGCGAGGCCCTGCGTCGCTCGCCGGTAGAGGTCAACGCGGTGATGCACCTGACCGACGGGTCCCAGGTTGAGGCCACAGTTCAGATCCCGGACCTGATCGCCATGCTCGTCCTAAAAGCTCGCGTCCGGTCGGTTCGCACCGAGACCCGGGACGCCGAGGATCTGTGGCGCTGCATCGAGCTCGTGAATACGGAATTCGGCATCGACGTGGCCGCTGAGGATCCAGACCTGGTGGCGGTCTTGCCGATCCTTCGGGCAGAACTTGGACCCGGTGGTGCGAGCCTCCCGGCGATCACGGCAGGCGTGGCCGAGGGGGAAGCCCAACGCCGACGCACGCGCCTCCTGGCCCTCCTCGCTGCGATCGACGACCTACGCCATGAGTGAAGCGGTGTCCTGCCGCGTTTCCCTGGTCGTGGTCTGACTTCGTGCCACACGTGTGCCACAGCAGACGGGGAGTAGGGGTCACCAACGGGGAGTAGAGGGGGGTGGTGCAACGCTTCTGCCTGGCATCCCAGCGTTTCCGCAGGTCACAGGCAAGGACTCCTTGGCCCTTACAAGGCAAATGTCGGGGGTTCGAGTCCCTCGGAGTCCACCATCGTCTTCTCTTTCAAACCCTGCGCGGCGTGCACTGTCGCCGGGGTGGCCCCGGCGAGTGCGAGCTCGGGTTCGACTGGTGGTTCACCGCCGTGGTCGATTCGGAACACGTCCTCGACGGCGTCGGTGAGTTCCGCTTCGGCGCCGCGTGCCACGTGCTGGCGCACTTCCTCGCCGAGGAGTGTCTCGAAGGGCTGCGAGAGCTGGCCGCCGATATTGCCGGTGGCGCCAAGGACGAGCGTGATGGGGGTTGTGACTGTCATAGGTGTTGCTGCTTTCGTGAGAAGTAGGGATGAGGTGGGAATGTCGCGGTCGGAGTCGTTCGCCGCGCATTGCTCGGCCTGTGGATGGTCGCTTCAGTCGATGAGGCCGATCTCGCGACCGCCGGTTCAATGGGTCGTGTGCCCCACGCTGTTAGCGGTTCATGTATGCGGTGACCGTGAGATTGAGCGTCTTACCGATGATGAACGAAGGCATCTTGTCGATTCCGACCGATTTGCGGTCCACGCTCGCAGTCGCCTTGAACGATGCGACGTCCGTCGATGCGTCGATGTCGGTGACCCTGAACTCGACGGGCGATTTGCGCCCTTTGATCGTGACGTCTCCGGCGACTCGATAGTTACCGGCCGCATCGCTAGCGAGGGTGCCGCCGGTGAAGCGGATGGTCGGGTTGTGCTCGGTGTCGAGGAAGTGGGCGCCGCGGACATGTTCGTTCCGTTTGGCCATCGGGCTCGCATAGGAGGCTGCATCGACGGTGACATCGACCTCCACAGTGTTGTCGTCATTCCCAAGGCTGATGGTGCCTGCAGTGACGTTGAGCCCTGCGGTGACGGTGAACATGCCGAGTTTCTTGACGGCCACCGTGACGGTCGTCTTGGCCGGGTCGATGTGCCACGTCCCGGTGCGGAGCACGTCGCTGTGTTGTTGAGTTGTCATGTGTGTGTTGTCTCTTTCTGAGTCGTGATGTTGGGGAGGTTCAGCCTGCTGGGACGGCTTGGATTTCGAGTTCGATGGTGACCTTGTCGCCAATGAGGGCACCGTCGAGGCCGAGTGGCGCGTTGAAGTTGATGCCGAAGTCCGAGCGTCTGATCTGGCCGGCCGCGCTGAATCCCGCGCGGGTCGTGTCGTAGCCGTCGACGGCAACGCCATGGAACTCGAGATCGAGGATGACCTGGCGGGTGACATCGTTGATGGTCAGATCGCCCACGAGAGTGTCAGCCGTGAGGGCGGTGGAACGGAAGGTCATCTGAGGATTCGCGTCGGCGTTGAAGAAGTCCCCGCTGCGCAGGTGACCGTCGCGCTGTTCGTTGTTGGTGTCCACCGAGGCAAGGTCGATCGTTGCTTCGACGGAGCTGAACAGGCGCGCATCCGCGATCTGGATCGTGCCACTGAAGCTGTTGAAACGGCCGCGGACCTTGGACAAGCCGAGATGGCGGACGGTAAAGCCGACTTCTGAGTGGGCAGGTTCGATGCTCCAAATGCCCGCGATGGCGTCGGTGGTTGGGGTGATGGTCATGTGTGTGATCTCCTTTGTCGAACATACTTAAGATTTAAAGTATAATACTTTAACTTTGAACGACACGCAACCTGGAAGGTAGAATCCTCCTCATGGACGACACTCGATGGCTCGACGACGAGGAGATGCGGATCTGGCGCGGCTTCCTCGAGACGTACGGACGAGTCACCCATGAGCTTGAGCAGGCGCTCAAACGGAACGCTGACATGACCGGTGACGACTACGAGGTGCTCGTCCTGTTATCCGAAGCGCCCGATCATCGAATGCGGATGACCGAACTGTCACAGCGACTGGTGCATTCGCAGTCGCGTTTGACGCAGCGGGTCGATCGCCTCGTCAAACGGGGCTGGGTGGGCCGTGAGCAGTGCCACGAGGACCGGCGAGGGGTCCACGCTGTGATCACGCCAGCAGGAATGACTCGAATCGAAACTGCCGCTCCCGGCCACGTGCGCGACGTCCGGGAATTCCTGATCGATCTCATCGAACCCGGAGAACGACCGATCGTCGCGGACGTCCTCGAGCGGATTGCGACTCACGCTCGTGAACATCGCTCAGCCTGATCGCAGCGCACGACCCGCCGTCGCCTACCGCTGGGCCGCCCAAACCCTCGGCGCGCTCATGACTCCCAGTACCTTCGACGATCAGACCCGAGCGAGCCACCTGCTGCTCGGCGGGTGCTCTCGCCGCACTCGGGCCAGCGCGCTTGCCCTCGCGAGCCCTCCGAATGCCCGATCTCGGCGCTCTCCGCAAGCCTTGGACCGCCGTCCAAACCGCTCCGTATCACCGCTCAATTATCCGTCCGCAATTCCAGGATGACCCGCACACTTCGACCCTTACCGGGTGCCCCATAATCCCCGCGGTCTGGCTGGCCGGAGCGCCACCTACCGCCGGATCGCAGCAGCGTCGACGTCGTGGCGACGGTGAACCATTCGACCCTGGAAACCACTGGGCGTGGGGGAGGGGGTGGGTTTCGGACGTAAATCCAAAACCGCCCGACAGAAGCCCCGTCTCAGATCAAGTAGGTTTCGGTCATGTTTAGACCTCTCAGACTTGCTAGCCTAGCAACCTTGACGGTACTGGCCCTCTTGACAGTCGGCTGTGTGTCGGACAATCCAGCGGATAGTTCCTCGGATAGTTCCTCGGATAGTTCCTCGGACCCAGCAACGAGCGTGTCAGACAGTATCGAAGTGACGGTATCGACCTCGGGCGGCAAGCTTGACCCGGTCGAGCCGCGACGTTACGTCCGCTCAGGCATGAACGACGACGCCTGGACAACGATAGCCACGGTCGGCGACGAGACGAAAAAGTTCTCGTTCGATCAGCTCAACACCTACCAATACGTTATCGAAGCAGGCGTTGACGTCACCGAGATAAACGTCCTCGTCGGCGACGCCGGCGCATGTTCGACTGCCTTTCGGCAATCACAATCGGCGGCGGTCTACGCCGGGGTAGTGAAGCCGCCGATCCTCGCCAC
>SHVB01000012.1 GCA_009694375.1 Acidimicrobiia bacterium | reverse complement strand
CGAAGCCCGCCACGTGGCCTTTGGGGTGTTGTCGTTGAAGGAGTACTACGGCGAGCTCACCGATGCTGAGATGTTGGAGCGTCAAGAGTTTGCCTTCGAGGCGGCGGTGCGCATGCGCGACCGTTTCCTCCAGCAAGAGGTGTGGGAGCACATGGGTGTCGACCCGAAGGTGGCCGCTCAGATGGTGCTGAAAGCTCCGCAGCGGCAGGTGTTTCAGAACATGCTCTTCAGCAAGATCGTGCCCAACTGCAAGAAACTCGGCCTGCTCGACCGCAACGACCATTGGCTGCGCGGCAAGTTCACCGAATTGGGAGTTATCCAGTTCGAGGACTGGGCTGATACGGAGGAGGAGTACCAGACGTTCGCGCTCGCTGAGGGCGAACTCGCCGCCTCCTGAGGGCATACCGGTTGGTAGGGTCCGAGGGCGATGACCACCCCCTCGGATCCTCTCCTCTTGGTGATGCACGGCCTGCGGCTGCAACACGTTGGCACCCCCGCGGGGTTGGCCGAGGCGCTAGGGGTAGCGGAGGCGGAGGTGAAGACGATGCTTGATCAACTTGTCTCGGAAGATCGCGCCACGTATCGCACCGGCCGCATCTCCGGGTTCACGCTCAATCCCACCGGTCGGGCAGAACACCTCGCCCTGATCGCCGCCGAGGTGGACGCCGCCGGTGTTCGCACTGGCGTGCAGGCCGCTTACGAGCGGTTCTTGGGGCTCAACACCGAACTGCTCACGATCTGCACGCAGTGGCAGTTGCGTGAGATCAACGGCCAATCCGTGCCCAATGACCATGCTGACGGGGCCTATGACGCCACGGTGATCGAGCGGTTGGCTGATCTTGATGGCCTCGCCCAGCCCATCGCCACCGACCTTGCCGCCTTGCTGGCCCGCTTCGCCACTTACGGACCCCGCTTGGCCTTCGCCCTCGCCGGGCTCCAAGCCGGTGAGGTGGATCTGTTCACGCGGCCGATGGTGCCGAGTTACCACACCGTCTGGTTCGAATGGCATGAGGACCTCCTCGTCACCCTCGGCATCGAACGCGGCTCGGAAGGGGCCGATTGATGGCCGCGGTGCGCTTTGGCCGAGTCCTCACGGCGATGGTCACCCCCTTCGATGAGCGTGGCGATCTCGATCTCGACGGAGCCGTGGCGTTGGCCCGGTGGCTGGTTGCTCACGGCAACGACGGGCTCGTGTTGGCCGGCACCACCGGCGAGGCGCCCACCTTGACCGACGATGAGAAACTGGCCCTGTTTGCCGCTGTGCGAGACGCCGTGGATGTGCCCCTGCTGGCGGGTACCGGCAGCAACGACACCCGCCATAGCTGTGGGCTGTCGGAACGGGCCGCCGCCACCGGGGTAGACGGACTGCTAGTGGTCACGCCGTATTACAACCGGCCCTCACAGGCCGGTATCGAAGCGCACTTTCGAACCGTCGCCGGGGCCACCGATCTGCCGATGGTCATGTACGACATTCCGGGGCGTTCGGGGCGCAAGATCAGCACCGAGGTGTTGCTGAGGTTGGCCAACGAGGTGGCCACGATTGTGGGAGTGAAGGATGCCGCCGGCGATCCGGGGGAGACCGCCCGGTTGGTAGTGGGCACCCCGGCCGACGTGTCCGTCTGGTCCGGCGACGACCCGATGACGCTCCCATTGTTGGCCGTGGGCGCAGTGGGGGTTATCGGCACGGCCACGCATTGGTGCGGTGAGGTGATGGCTGAGATGGTGGCCGCCGTCGGTCACGGCGACCTCATTCGGGCCCAGGAACTCAACGCCAGCCTGTTCGAGTCCTACGCCTACGAGAGCCGGGAGATCGCCCAGTTTGCGCTGGCGGTGAAGGTGGCTCTGCGCTGTATGGGCCTGCCCTCAGGCCCGTGCCGGCTGCCGTTGGGTCCGGAGCCCGCCGGTCTGGAGGCCGAGGCCCGGGCCATGCTGGAGCGTCTTGGTGCATTGCGCTGAGCCCCTCCGTGACCAGTAGGTTCACCCCACATGGCTGAACCCGTCACGATCACGTTCCTCGGCGGCCTCGGTGAGATCGGCCGCAACTGCATGGTGCTGGAGTGCCAGGACAAACTCCTCATGCTCGACTGTGGGCTGATGTTCCCGGAGTTGGAGCACCTGGGGGTAGACCTCATCCTGCCGGACTTCACCTGGCTGCGGGAGAATGCCCATCGGGTGATCGGCATGATTGCCACCCACGGCCACGAGGATCATGTGGGGGGGCTGTCGTTCCTGCTTCGTGACCTCTCCTTCCCCATTTACGGCTCCGCCTTTACTCTCGGCCTGGCCCGGAACCGCATCGAGGAGGCCGGGCTCCTGGGTAACACCGAGTTCATCGCCGTCGCCGATGGCGAGCGCCGCCAGATCGGTCCCTTCGACGTGGAGTTCATCCCCGTCACCCACTCGGTACCCCATGGCTTTGCCACCGCCTTTCACACGCCGCAGGGCGTGATCATGCACACCGGCGACTGGAAACTCGACCTCACTCCGGTGGATGGTCGACTCACCGACCTCGCCCGCATGGGTTCGATCGCCTACGACCAGGGTGTGCGCCTGCTCATGGGCGATTCCACCAACGCCGATTCTCACGGTCACTCGCGCAGCGAGACCACCGTGGGAGGGGTGCTCTACGACCTGTTCCATGAGCACGAGGGTCGCCGCATCGTGATTGCCTGCTTTGCCAGCCACATCCACCGGGTCCAGCAGATCGCCGATGCCGCCGTCTCCTTCAACCGCAAGGTTGCCACCCTCGGCTTGTCGATGAAGAAGAACGTGCGGTTGGCCCGTGAAATGGGCCTGCTCCACATTCCCGAGGCTTCTTTGATCGACATCGAGAAGATCGACGATCTCCCCGACGGCGACATCTGTGTGATTTCTACCGGCAGTCAGGGCGAGCCGATGTCGGCCCTCACCCGAATGGCCAACAGCGAGAACCGTTGGCTCACTATTGGCGAAGGCGACACGGTGATCCTGTCGTCGCACCCCATTCCGGGCAACGAGATGAGCGTCACCAAGGTGATCGATGGGTTGGTTCGCCTCGGCGCCAAGGTGGTGCACTCGGGCCTCGAGGACGTGCACGCCACCGGCCATGCCAAGCAAGAGGAACTCAAGACGATGCTCAACATCGTGGGTCCGCAATGGTTCGTGCCGGTGCACGGCGAGTATCGCCATCTCGTGCACCACGCTGAGTTGGCCCAGGCCATGGGAGTGCCCGCTGATCGCACGGTGATCTGCGAGGACGGCGACCAGATCACCATCGATGATGAGGGCCTGCGCAAGACCGGCACTGTGCCGGCGGGCTATCTCTATGTGGATGGCATCGTGGGCGACGTGGGCCAGGGTGTGCTGCGCGACCGTCGGGTGCTGGCGGAAGAAGGCGTGGTCGTGGTGGTGGTCACCGTGGCTCTCAAAGACGGCACCATCCTCACCGGTCCTGAGGTGATCACTCGCGGCTGGGTCTACGCCCCGGAGGCGGAGGAGTTGCTCGACGAGTGCGCCCAGGTGGTGCGCGACGCCATCAAGGATGTGTTTGCCGGGTCCAAGACCCCCGACCTCGATTCGTTGCAGCGCGCCGTGCGGCGTGCGGCGGGCCGCTTCGTGAACGACCGCACCAAACGCAAGCCGATGATCGTGCCGGTAGTGATGGAGGCCTAGGGCCACCACCGGTCGGCGGGCGATTGCCCCCACCACTGGCATGCTGACGGTGTGCCTGAACTGCCTGAGGTTGAAACGGTGCGGCGGCAGATCGAGCCGCTGGTGGTGGGACGGCGGATTACCGAGGCATGGGGGCACCCGTCGGCCAAGTTTGCTGCCGCCCCCGAAGCTTCCGGGGCGACCATTGCTTCAGTGGGCCGGCGGGGAAAGTACCTGCTTCTCGGGCTCGATGACGCTCGTGAGTTGATCGTGCACCTCGGCATGACGGGCCAACTCCGGCTGCGTCCAGCCGAGTTGGATCCCTACGTGCGGGCCTGGTGGACGTTGGATGATGGCGCCATCTTGGAGTTGCGTGACGTGCGTCGATTCGGGCGGATCGGGGTGGTGCCGGCAGGGGAATACGCCTCGCTTCCCACGCTGGCTGCCCAGGGACCTGAGCCCTGGGACCGGCGGCTCGATGATGGCGGACTGTGGCGCAACTTTCGGCGCAGCAACATGCGTATCAAGACTCAACTGCTCTCGCAGCGCCCGCTGGCGGGGGTGGGAAACATCTACGCCGACGAGGGCCTCTGGCGGGCCGGGATCCATCCGGCGCGCCGCGGCATCACAAAGCGGGAGGCCGAGGGCCTCCTCGGGGGTTTACGCCAGGTCCTCGAACAGGGGATTGCCAACGGGGGCACCACCTTGCGCGATTACCGCACTCCCCACGGTGATGTAGGGCGTCACCAGTACGAACTGGAGTGTTATGGCCGCGCCGGGGAGCCCTGCGGTCGTTGCGGCGGTGAATTGCGGCGGAGCATCGTGGACGCTCGGGGAACCACCCACTGTCCGCAGTGTCAGCGCCGGCGTTGACCCGGGGACGGTGGAGGCCGGAGCCCGTTCCACGACGGCTAGGCCATTGTTCGGGCTGTTTCCACTGTGGCTAGTGGGGCTACTGGTACTATTGGGGGCACTGTGGCTACCACCCAACGACCTCGTTCCGGGGCGACCAAACGACGACCCGGCAAGAAGCAGGCCCCCCCGCCTCCGAGCCTGGTGGAGAAGTTCATTGTCTGGCTCACCGCCGCCGTGGAAGGCCACGCCGGGGACCTCGCGGGGTTGTTGTGCATCGTGGTGGGGATCATCTCGGCGATGGGCATCTATTTCGACTCGGCCGGCCCGTTGGGCCGCGGGCTCAACGCGGCTATTGGCACCACGATTGGTGGGGGACGGGTGCTGGCGCCGGTGGCTCTGTTGGTCATCGGCTGCCTCCTCTTGCGGGGTCGTCCGGTGCTCTACGACGAGGACGGAGAGCCATACGAGGAAGAAGAGGAACCGCTCGCCTCGCGCTCCCACCTATGGGTCGGTGGGTTGCTGCTGGCGATCTCGGGCTGCGGCTTCCTCCATCTGGTGGGCGGGCGTCCCGGCCTCGATGCCCCCACCGACGATCTGGTGGGAGCGGGCGGTCTGCTCGGGGTGGCGGTGGCGGGTCCGCTGGCGTCGGGCATTGCCCCGTGGGGGGCTGCCCTGGTTCTCACCGCCATGGCCGTGGCGGGTCTCGTGGTGCTCACCCGGGTGCCGGTGCGCGTCGTGGCCGGTCATACCGCAGCCCGCACGGCCCCGGCCACCGCGGCCTTCCTCGAGGCCGCCAAGCGCATCGGCAGCAATCTCTTCTCTCTCGAGACGGTGACCGAAGACGAGGCCGACCTGCAGGTTTTCGACCAAGACGCCGAAGCGATGGAGGAAGACGAAGAAGAGGTGGAGGAACCGGTGAAGCGGCGCCGGAAGCCCCAGCCTCGCGCTCCCCAACTCGACGCCGAACTGATCGAGCCCGTATCCGGTGAGCAATTGGAGATCGAGCTAGGCCCGGCCGTCAAGGGTTCGCCCTGGAAGTTGCCCGCCCTGACGCTGTTGCAGCGAGCCGATGCCCACGAGGTGGACAAGGCTGCCGTCGAGCAGGCCGGGCGCGTCCTGGAACAGGCCCTAGCCCAGCATGGGGTGGAGACAAAGTTGGTAGGAATGGTGGTGGGCCCGTCGGTCACCCGCTACGAACTTGAACTCGGACCCGGGGTGAAGGTGGCCCGGGTCACCAGCCTGCATAAAGACATTGCCTATGCCATGGCGTCTCCAGACGTACGCATCCTGGCACCGATCCCGGGGCGCCAGGCGATCGGCGTAGAGGTGCCCAACAGCGACCGACAGATCGTGCCGCTAGGCGACATCCTCGGCTCTGCGGAGGCCAAGCGGGCCAAGCATCCCCTCGAGGTGGCGGTGGGTCGCGACATCAACGGCAAGGCCGTGCTGATGAACCTGGCCACCATGCCGCACATCCTGATCGCCGGTGCTACCGGCGCCGGCAAGTCGAGTTGTCTCAATTCGTTGATTACGTCGATCCTCATGCGCTCTACCCCCGAACAGGTGCGCATGATTCTGGTGGACCCGAAGCGGGTGGAGATGGGCCAATACGACCGGCTGCCCCATTTGCTCACCCAGGTGGTGACCAATCCCAAGAAGGCGGCCAACGCGCTGGCCTGGGCCGTGCGCGAGATGGAACGTCGCTACGACCTGCTGGCCGAGGTGGGTTTCCGCGACATCACCGGCTACAACGCCGCCCATGACCGCGGCGACCTGCCCGATATGGTGCTGCCCTCCGGCGAGGTCGCCCGGGAGTTCCCCCGCCTTCCCTTCATCCTGGTGGTGATCGACGAACTTGCCGATCTCATGATGGTGGCGGCCCGCGACGTAGAGGACTCCATCTGTCGCATCGCCCAGATGGCCCGGGCCGTAGGGATCCACTTGGTGATCGCCACCCAGCGCCCGTCGGTGAACGTGATCACCGGCGTGATCAAGGCCAATGTGCCGGCCCGTTTGGCCTTCGCGGTTTCCAGTGCCATGGACAGCCGGGTGATCCTCGACCAACAGGGTGCCGAGCGACTGATCGGTAGGGGCGACATGCTCCTGTTGGGCCCCGCTTCTTCCGCGCCGTCGCGGATACAGGGTGCCTGGGTAAGCGAGGAGGAGGTGCGCAAGGTGACGGCGGTCTGGAAACGTCAGGCCCCTGACATCGAGTTCGATAAAGAGGTGCAGGGTTCCGACGATGCTGCTGGTTCATCGATGGGCCGAGGCATGAGCGGAGGTGACGAGGACGACGATCTGCTCGTGCAGGCCACCGAACTCGTCGTGCGGTCGCAGTTGGGCTCCACCTCGATGTTGCAGCGGAAGCTCAAAGTGGGGTTCGCCCGAGCCGGGCGCCTCATGGACCTGTTGGAGCAGCAGGGCATCGTGGGACCCTCGGAGGGTTCGAAAGCTCGCTCGGTGTTGATGAGCCTCGAGGAGTTCGAGAACGCTATGGAGCAAGGCGAGGTCTAGTCGGCGTTGTGGCCGTGCCCTTCACGCCAGTGGAGGCGTAGCCGGTGTTGGGCGGCGAAGCCCCCCAGTGCCACCAGGGCGGCGGCCGCGAAGGCACCCCGGTACGACGTCACGGTGACCGCGAGGCCTAACAGCGGCGCCCCAATCCCCTGGGAAAGATCGAAGAAGAGCGAGAACGTGCCTACGGCCTGACCTCGTTCGTGGTCGGGTACTCCATCCAGAGCAGCGGAGAACAACGCGGGGTAGAGAAGGGCCATGCCGATGCCAATGAGCACGGCGGCGCCCCACACCGCCACCACTGACGGCCAGACGGCCAGGAGGCCGGACCCGAGGGCGACGGCGGCGAGGGCGATCGATGATGCCCGGGGCCAGCCGAGACGATCAGGGATCTTGGCCCCGAAGAGACGGATGGTCCCCACGGCGGCGGCGTAGACAAAGAAGACCGGTGCGGTGTGGGCGAGGCCGATGCTGGGGCCATAGAGGGAGACGAAGGCGGCGAAGCCGATAAAGGGAATGAGGCCCAGCATGAGCACGAACCCAGGGCCGAGGGAGGAGCGATAGAGCAGCGAGGTTGGCTTGGGAGCGCGGGGAGCAGGGCGGTGGGGGGTGCCGAGGCCCAGGAGGGCGGCGAGTAGCGCGAAGCCGCTGGCGACGAGCCAGACGTTCTCGTAGCTACCTCGACGCAGCAGGTATTCGCCGATGGCCGGCCCGAAGGCCAGTCCGCTGTAGACGGCCACGCTGAAATACGACGCCGCTTCACCGCGGCGGTTGTCAGGGGCCATGTCCTGGGTGGCGGTGGCGGCCCCTACGAACACGGCGGCCTCCCCGAAGCCCGCGATGAGTCGGAGCCCCAGCAGGGCCGGGAGGGTATCGACGAGGGCGTAGCTGAGGGTACTGAGAGCCACGATGAGGGCTCCGCCGCTGAGCAAGACGCGACGGCCGTAGCGGTCACCCAATCGCCCCGCCCACGGGCGGGCGGCGGCGGCTGAGACGGCGAAGCTACCCACCACCAGGCCTACCGCCAGTCCATTTCCCCCGAACGTGCTGGTCACGTATTGCGGGAGTGTGGGCAGCAGGCAACCCAGGGCGACGAAGTAGGCGAAGGCCGCCAGGGTGACCAGTAAGAATGGCCCGGTGATCATGCGCCCGTCCCGGTCCGGGGTCAGGGCGGTGCACTCGCCGGCGGCAGCATCGGTCACGCCGGGTCTAACACTGGGGGACCGGCAACCCTTCCCGAGACGCGGAAAGGGGTACGCCCCGGCGGTTGGACTGCTAGCAAGGGCGGATGCATCTCAATGAACTAGCCACCGGCCTCAAGTTTCCCGAAGGTCCGGTGGTGCTTGATAACGGGGATGTGATCCTGGTGGAGATCGCCCGCGGCACCCTTACCAAGGTAGGTGCCGACGGCGCGGTCAGCGTGGTGGCCGATCTCGGTGGCGGTCCCAACGGAGCGGCGCTGGGTCCCGACGGCGCCATGTATATCTGCAATAACGGGGGGTGTTTCAGCTGGGTCGACGTGATGGGTTTCACGATCCCGGGCGCGGTGCCCCCGGAGTGGACCGGAGGGTCCATTCAGCGGGTCGACCTCACCACCGGCGTGGCGTCCACCCTCTACACGGAGTCGTCCTCGGGCCCGTTGCGCGCCCCGAATGACTTGATCTTCGATGGCCACGGTGGTTTCTGGTTCACCGACCACGGCGTGCGTCTCGAACGCTCCACTGATCGCACCGGCATCCATTACGCCAGGGTCGACGGATCCGCCTGTACCGAGATGATCTTTCCCCTCGATGCCCCCAACGGGGTTGGCCTCTCGCCCGACGGCACGCGCCTCTACGCCGCCGAAACCCACACTGGGCGTGTCTATTGGTGGGCGCTGTCGGCCCCGGGCGAGGTGTCGCCGGAGAACCAGGGCAACCCCTACGGCAACGGGGGGCAACTCCTGGCGGGCCTCCCCGGTCTGCAACTGCTCGACAGCCTCGCCGTGGATGGGGAGGGGTGGGTGTGCGTGGGCACCCTGGTCAACGGCGGCATCACCGCCATCTCCCCCGATGGCGCCACCATCGAGCACGTTCCCCTGCCCGATCAGATGGTGACGAACATTTGCTTCGGAGGTGCGGATCGGCGCACGGCCTATTGCACGCTGTCCAGTACGGGTGCGCTCGTGAGTTTCGAGTGGCCCCGAGCGGGCCTGCGCCTGCATCACACCCAGTAGGAGCCGGGCAGGGGTCCACCGGTAGCCTGGGGGCATGTCCGGGCGCCGTACCTTTTTCGTGGAGACCCTCGGCTGTCCCAAGAACCAGGTGGACTCCGACAAGCTGGTGGGCACGTTGCTGGCCGATGGTCTGATACCGGCGATGTCGCCCGATGATGCCGATCTGGTGGTGGTGAACACTTGTGCCTTCATCGAGGAGGCCCGCCAAGAGTCGATCGATGTGGTGTTGGCCCTAGCCGATCGGAAGCACGCCGATGCCGAACTGGTGGTAACGGGGTGTATGGCCGAGCGGTACGGCGACGAGTTGTCCGCCGCCCTGCCGGAGGTGGATGCGGTGGCAGGGTTCGGGGTGCCGATCACCCTCGGCCGCAAGCCCGGCGGGAAGCCGCTGCCCGCCTTCGATCTGCTCAACTTGCCCCGGCCGGCCTCGGCGGTCCCGTGGGCCTATGTGAAGGTGGCCGAGGGCTGCGACAAGGCCTGCGGTTTTTGTGCCATCCCAAGCTTCCGTGGCCCCCAGCGATCCCGTTCCGTTGCCCAAATTCTCACCGAGGTAGACGAACTGGTGGCGGGCGGGGGCAAAGAAATCGTGCTGGTGGCGCAGGACCTCGCGAGCTACGGACGTGACCAGGGGGTGGGCACGAAGGACCTCGTGCCGCTCATTGAGTTGGTGAGCCAACGGGCGCCGCGCGTGCGGCTCTTGTACCTCTACCCGTCCGACCTCACCGAGCGGCTGGTCGCCGCCATCGTGGCCACCGGAGTGCCCTACTTCGACCTGTCGCTCCAGCATGTGTCGGCCCCGCTCTTGCGGCGCATGCGGCGCTGGGGCGATGGCGCCAAGTTCCTCGAGCGCGTGGCGGCCATCCGCGCCCTGGAACCCACCGCCGCGTTTCGGTCCAACTTCATCGTGGGCTATCCCGGCGAGACTGAGGACGACCACGATCAACTGTTGGCGTTCGTGGACGAGGCGCAACTGGACTGGTGTGGTTTCTTTGCCTACTCCCGCGAGGAAGGCACCTACGCCGCCGACCTCGATGCTGCCGTTCCCCCTGCCCTGATGGGCGAACGCCTCGCTGAGCTACGGCAAGCGCAGGACACCATCACCGCCACTCGTCGCGACGACCTCATCGGCTCACAGGTGGATGTGCTGGTCGACGCGCCCGGCGTGGCCCGTAGCCATCGTGAAGCCCCCGAGATCGACGGCATCATCACGGTGCCGACGAGCCTGGTGGTGGGCGAGATCAGCGCGGTGCGCATCACCGGTGCCGAGGGCCCCGATCTCTACGGTCAGCCGATGGCGTTGGCGCGGCCGCAATGACCGGGCAGTTCGGGCCCTCGGCCCTCGCCACGCCGGCCAATCTGGTCACGGTGGGTCGTCTGATCCTCACGCTGCCGCTCATTGCCATCGTGGTCCACTCGGGCGACTCGTGGGTGGCGCTGGTGCTCTGGATCGCCCTGTGTGTGACCGACGGCATCGACGGGCTGATCGCTCGTCGTCAGGGCACCACCCGCTCCGGTGCCTTCCTCGATCCCTTGGCCGACAAGGTGCTGGTGCTCGGCGTGATGTTTGCCTTGGTGGCTAACGGCACGTTCTGGTGGGTGCCCGTGGCCATCATCACGGCGCGCGAGATAGGTATCCAAGGGCTTCGTTCTTATTGGGGTCGGCGAGGTTTGGCGGTGCCCGCTACTGGCATGGCCAAGACCAAGACAGTGGTGCAGGAGGTAGCGGTGGGCTTTGGGTTGCTCCCGCTCACCGCCGTTGACTTCCCCTGGGTGGCCAACGCGATGTTGGCGGCGGCGCTGGTACTGACGTTATGGAGCGGGGCGCAATATCTGGCGGAGGGTCGTCGCGCCGTCACCGTGTTGGGGTCTCGCTAGCCCATGCGATGCGAGATCGTGGCCATCGGCACCGAGTTGTTACTCGGGCAGATCATCGACACGAACTCGTCGTGGATGGGTGAGCAGTTGGCCATCGCCGGCATCGAGCACCTGCGGCAGACGAAGGTGGGCGACAACCTCGACCGCATCGTCGGTTGCATCAACGAGGCGCTCGGGCGGGCCGATGCGGTCATCCTCTGCGGCGGGCTCGGCCCCACCCAGGACGACATCACTCGCGAGGCCATCGCCCAGGTGATGGGCGTGCCGCTGGTGCGCCACCCCGAGATCGGCGAGGTCATCCGAGGGCTCTTCGAGTCGCGCGGGCGGGCGATGGCGGAGAACAACCTGCGGCAGGCGGACGTGCCGGAGGGTGCCACCATCATCGAGCAGCGCACGGGCACGGCCCCCGGGCTGATCTGCCCGGTGGGCGACAAGGTCATCTACGCGGTGCCCGGGGTGCCTTATGAGATGAAGGAGATGATCGAGCGGGCCGTGCTCCCGGACCTGGTCCGCCGGTCGGGGGCGCCGCAGGTCTTTGTGAGCCGGGTGCTGCGCACCTGGGGGGAGAGCGAGTCGCGGATCTCTGAGCTGCTCGACCCGCGGCTGGTGGCCCTCGACCTCGCCGGCAACCCCACCATCGCCTTCCTGGCCAGCGGCATCGAGGGCATCAAGGTGCGCCTGACCGCACGCTCGGCCACTCGTGCGGAGGCCGATGCCCTCCTCGATGCCGAAGAGGCCGAGGTGCGAGCCGTGCTGGGGGATCACGTGTTCACCAATGAGGACCTTCCGATGGAAGCCGAGGTGGGAAGATTGCTGGTGGCCCGGGGCCTCACCCTGGCGGTAGCCGAGTCGCTCACCGGGGGCCTGCTGGCCTCGCGGGTGGTGGCGGTACCCGGAGCCAGCGAATGGTTCCGGGGCGGCGTCGTCTCCTACGCCAGCGATGTAAAGACCGATCTGCTCGACGTCCCGGAGGGTCCGGTGGTCTCCGAAGCCGCGGCGCTCGCCATGGCCACGGGCGTGCGGCGGCTACTGGGGGCCGACATTGGTCTTTCCACCACCGGCGTGGCCGGGCCGGCCGAGCAAGATGGTGAGCCACCGGGCGTGGTGTGGATCGGGATCGCCGGCCCCGATGAGTGCACCGCGATCCGCATTCAACTCCCCGGCGATCGTGATCGTGTCCGCCAGATGGCGGTGATTTCCGCCATGGATCGCCTCCGGCGGCGATTGTTGCGCTGACCTGATGGTGACCTTCTCGCTTCTCTCCCCCGGTTGGGCTGGGCGGTGAAGTAGAACCGGGTCATGACTGAAGTGGATTTCTTTTGGGACCCCGTTTGCCCGTGGGCGTGGCTTACGTCGCGCTGGGTGCTCAATGTGATGGAGGAGCGACCTATCGAGGTGCACTGGCGGTTTATTTCTCTGCGCATGGTCAATGGAGAACGGGATTACGCGACGGATTTCGCCCCCGGGCACGAACGTCGCCACACCCGGGGCCTCGAGTTGCTGCGGGTGGCGGCGGGCGTGCGGATCGAGTTGGGGGAGGCGGCGGTGCTGCCACTGTTCACCGCCTTCGGCGAGGCGCTTCACCATGAGGGGGATGCGGCCCGCTTCGATACCCCGGCGGGGGTGGCGGACATCCTGGAGGCACTGGGGTACCCGGTGGGCCTGGGGGCTACCGCCACCAGCACCGAACACGATGCCCTCATCGCGCGGGAGACACAGGTCGCCCTCGACCGCTGTGGCGGTAACATTGGGACCCCTGTGCTCACCTTTGGACCCCCCGATGGGCCCAGTTTCTTTGGTCCGATTATCAATGAGGCCCCCCAGGGTCAGGAGGCGTTGGATCTGTGGGACGCCGTGGTGGTCCTCGGCCACAACCCTCACTTCAGCGAACTGAAACGGTCATTGCGCGGGCGCCCGCGGTTCGACATCTGACCCGGCCATCCCCCTCACCCACGGTCAGCGAGAGGTCGACCACGGCGCGCCTCCCCACGTCGATCAGCGACCGCGGCGGGGGTGGCCGGTGCCGGGGGAGGGCCGGGGCGCCCGCATCCTTGATCGAACGGCTGTTCGTAACTACACTCGTGTCGTTCGAGCTTGGCAGGGCTGTCACACCCCCTGCGTAGGTTCGACGGCATCCCCCAGATCAAGACTCAACCCGCACGCAAGAGGAGACGCCAGGTGGAACAGAACAAGGACAAGCAGAAGGCGCTGGAGCTAAGTCTTGCCAGTATCGAAAAGCAGTACGGCAAGGGTGCCGTGATGAAGATGGGCGAGAAGGGCTCGATGGTGATCGGCACGGTGCCCACCGGGGCGTTGGCCCTCGACCTCGCCTTGGGCATCGGTGGCCTACCGCGCGGCCGGGTTACCGAGATCTACGGCCCGGAGTCCTCCGGCAAGTCCACCCTCGCCATGCATGTGGTGGCCGAGGCGCAACGGCTGGGCGGCATCTGCGCCTACGTGGATGCCGAGCACGCTATGGATCCGATCTACGCCCGGGCCATCGGGGTGGATGTCGACGAGCTGCTCATCTCCCAGCCCGACACGGGTGAGCAAGCCCTCGAGATCACCGACATGCTCGTGCGTTCCGGGGCCATCGATGTTGTCGTGATCGACTCGGTGGCGGCGCTCACTCCTCGGGCCGAGATCGAAGGCGATATGGGTGATAGCCACATGGGCCTCCAAGCCCGGCTCATGTCCCAGGCCCTCCGCAAGCTCACGGCCAACCTCAACAAGACCGACACGATCCTCATCTTCATCAATCAGCTTCGTGAGAAGATCGGCGTGATGTTCGGCAGTCCCGAGACCACGCCGGGCGGTCGGGCCCTGAAGTTCTACAGCTCGGTCCGGCTGGACATTCGGCGTATCGAGTCCATCAAAGATGGCGTCGAGGTGGTGGGCAACCGCACCCGGGTGAAGGTCGTGAAGAACAAATGCGCCCCGCCGTTCCGTCAGGCAGAGTTCGACATCATGTACGGCAAGGGTGTGAGCCGTGAGGGTGGCGTGCTCGATATCGGAGTGGACAACGACATCGTGAAGAAGTCGGGCGCTTGGTACACCTACGAAGGCGAGCAACTCGGCCAGGGTCGGGAGAACGCCAAGCAGTTCCTCCACGACAACCCGGAGATCATGATCGAGATCTCCGAGCGCATCCGGGTACAGATGGGTATCGGTGTCGATCTCGACGCCGAAGCCGAGGCGGCCGCGGGTGCGGTCCACCCCGACGATCAGCCCATCAGCCTCGACGACTGAGGTCTCGGTCACGGTCGTCGATAACCTGACGGCCGTGACCGAGCCCCGCCGTTTCTTCCTCCGCACCTTCGGGTGTCAGATGAATGAACACGATTCCGAACGCATCGCCGGCCTACTCCAGGCCGACGGCTTGGTGGAGACCAGTCGAGCCGAGGATGCCGATGTGGTGGTGCTCAACACCTGCTGCATTCGGGAGAACGCCGACAACAAGCTCTACGGCACTCTGGGTCACCTGAAATCGGTGAAGGACCGCAAGCCCGGCATGCAGATCATGGTGGCGGGTTGCCTGGCCCAGAAGGACCGCGACACGGTCACCACCAAGGCCCCCTACGTGGACGTGGTGCTCGGCACCCATAATGTGCACCGAGCCGCCGATCTGTTGCATGAGTCTCGGGCGGCGGGGCAGTCGATCGTGGAGATCCTCGAGGAGACGGTCGCCGCTGATCTCGATGCTTTCCCGTCCGCCCTTCCGGTGCGCCGCCAGGTTCCGTGGGCGGGATGGGTCACGATCCAGATTGGCTGCGACAACAGTTGCGCGTTTTGCATCGTCCCATCGGTGCGCGGGAAAGAGATAAGCCGACCCTTCAACGACATCATCAACGAGGTGCGCACGGCGGCGACGGAGGGGGTCACCGAGGTCACGCTTCTCGGCCAAAATGTGAATAGCTATGGTCGCGATCTCGCCCTGGCCGAACGGCAGTTGGGCGGCGCCGGACGGGTGCGGCCGCAGTTCGACCGACTGCTGCGAGAGATTGGGGCCCTGGAGGGCATTCGCCGGGTGCGTTACACCAGCCCCCACCCCAAGGACCTCAGCCCGGAGACGATCGCCGCCATGGCTGAAACCCCGGCGGTGTGTGAGCACTTGCACCTCCCCCTGCAGTCGGGGAGCGATCGGGTGCTGGCGGCCATGCACCGGGGCTACACGGCCGATCGCTATCTCGAACGACTCACTGCGGCCCGGCAGGCCATGCCGGGCCTCGCGGTCACAACCGATGTGATCGTGGGGTTCCCCGGCGAAACCGACGACGACTTTGAACGCACCCTCGAAGTGGTGGCAGAGGCGGCCTACGACAGTGCCTACACCTTCATCTACAGCCCTCGGCCCGGCACCGAAGCCGCCGAGCGGACCGACTTGTTTGTGGCGGCCGAGGTGGTGGCGGAACGTTTCGAACGCCTCCATATCGTGGTGGAACGAAGCGGCTTGGCCCGTCACGAGGCCCGCATTGGCCACATCGAGGAAGTGCTGGTGGAGGGCCCGTCGCGCAAGGACCCCGCCGTGCTGTCGAGCCGCACCGGCCAGAACAAACTTCTCCATTTTTCCTCTGAGCCGATTCGACCGGGGAGCTACGCCACGGTACGGGTGACCGGAGCGGCTCCCCATCATCTCCGGGGCGAGTTGGTCGAGGTCACCGCCGCGCCCACCCACAAGACGCGCCTCCCGCTCCTGGTGCCTTGATCGAGATCACCGAGGTGCCCTACGACGACGCGGTGGCGGTGGCCCTGGTGGCGGCCCTCCACACGGACATCGAGCACCGCTACGCCTATGCGATGGTGGACATGACTCCCGATCAGCACGAGGAGGACCATGCCGGCTACTTGGCGGAGATCTCGCCTGATCTGGTGGCGCACCCCCACGGCACCTTCGTGGTCGCCTGGCTGGATGGCGAACCAGCCGGGTGCGGAGCCCTCAAGCCCCTCGACGCTGGCTCAGGCGTGGCCGAGGTGAAGCGGATGTACACCGCGCCGGTCGCCCGCCGACGGGGGGTGAGCCGAGCCGTGCTCAGCCGCCTGGAGGCCGTCGCCGCCGCGCTGGGCTACCGCACGCTGCAGCTGGAGACCGGCACCGCACAGCCCGAGGCGCTGGCGCTGTATGCGTCGCACGGGTGGCATCGCATCGCGCTCTACGGTCGCTATCAGGACGATCCCGATTCGGTCTGCTTCGCCAAGGATCTCCGCCCCGCGTGAGCTCCTCGTCGCCCCATGCGGTGCTGGTGGGGGCGACCGCATCGGGCAAGTCGGCCCTGGCCATGGCGCTGGCGCGCCGGGATCCGTCGTGGGAGCTGGTGTCGGTGGATTCGATGCAGGTCTACCGAGGGATGGACATCGGTACGGCCAAACCCACCCTGGCCGAGCAGGCCGAGGTGCCCCACCACATGATCGACCGTCTCGATCCGTGGGAGAGCAGTTCGGTGGCATGGTTTCAGCGAGAGGTGATGGCGGTGCTCGCCGATATCACCTCTCGCGGTCGACGGGCCCTGCTGGTGGGGGGCACCGGGCTGTATGTGCAGGCCATCGTGGATGATCTGGACATCCCGGGTCAGTTCCCAGCCGCCCGCGCCACCATCGAGGCCAACCCCGCCACGGCGGCGCTCTTTGCCCAACTCCAGAGCCAGGACCCACTGGGGGCGTCTCGTATCGATCCGGGGAATCGACGGCGGATCGTACGGGCGCTCGAGGTGACCGTGGGTAGTGGTCGTCCTTTCTCCAGTTTCGGTCCGGGCATGGAAGCGCACCCGCCCGCGCCCTTCACCATGGTGGGAATCCGGCGAGATCCCGAGACCCTGCGGGTACGGATACGGGAGCGTTACGACGAGCAATTGGCGCGCGGGTTCCTGGCCGAGGTGGCCGGTCTGATGGCGGCGCCGCGCCCGATGTCTCCCACCGCTCGGCAGGCCCTCGGCTACCTGGAGTTGGCTGCTTTCCAGGCGGGTGAGGTGAGCCTGTCTGACGCCGTTGATCAAGCAGTGGCCCGCACCACCCGCTTCGCCCGTCGGCAACGAGCGTGGTTCGGACGAGACCCGCGCATTTCCTGGCTTGACGCCCCCGGTGAGGCCAACCTGCTCGTAGACGACCTGGCCGCGCACCTAGGCTGCTGACGGCATGCAACTCACCAAGCACCACGGGCTGGGTAACGACTTTCTGGTCGTGATCGACCTCGCCGCCGCGCACCCGGTGGGGCCGGAAATGGCGATCGCGCTGTGCGACCGGCGCACCGGCATCGGGGCCGATGGGTTGCTGTGGGTCACCGACGGTCATGGCGATGCCGATGTGACCATGCGCTTACTGAATGCCGACGGTTCATCGGCCGAGATGAGCGGTAACGGCATCCGCTGTTTGGCGCAGGCGGTGTTTCAGGCTGGTTTGGTGGCGCCGCCGGTTGTGAAGGTGGCCACCGATGCGGGAGTGCGCACCGTGCGGGTCCTGTCTCATTCCGATCCCGACCTCCACCGGATGAGCGTGGAGATGGGGTTGGCTCAGGTGGGGGAGGAAACCCCCGAGTGGGTGGAGGGCCAGGTGCTTCGCGCCGTTCGCGTGGAGCTGGGGAACCCGCACATCGTGCTGCTGTGGGGCGGCACCGAACTACCCGATCGTGATGAGTTGATCACCCTGGGGTCCCCCATCGATCACTCCACGCCCGGCGGAGCCAACGTGGAGATCTTCCGGCCCCGGGCTGACGGGCTCGCCGCAGTGGTGTACGAGCGAGGGGTGGGCCCCACCTTGTCTTGCGGCACCGGATCCTGCGCCGTGGCCGCGGCGGCCCAGCAGTGGGGCATCACCGGGGCGCACACCTCCGTACATATGCCCGGCGGTGCCCTGGAGATCACCCTCGGCGAGCCCGTCTTGCTCACCGGCGACACCCGCTCGGTCGCCACCATCGAAACCCCGTGGCCGTGACGAACTGCGAGGCCTGCTCGTGTCGCTGATTGAACGCGCCTTTCGGGAGAAGATCGTCCTGGTGGGGGTCACCCTGCCACCACGACGAGTGGAGGACACCGAAGCCGGTCTCGACGAACTCTCTCAACTCGTGGACACCGCCGGGGCTGATGAGGTGGCTCGCCTCCTGCAGCGCCGGTCCGCTCCCGATCCGCCCACCTACATCGGCAAGGGCAAGGTGGAGGAACTCCGGGAGATCGCTCTCGAAACAGACTGCGACACCGTGGTCTTCGACAACGAACTGACCCCCGCCCAGCAGCGGAATCTCGAAAAGCTCCTCGGGCGCACCGCCATCGACCGCACTGCGGTGATTCTCGACATCTTCGCCCAGAACGCGCACAGCCAGGAAGGCAAGGCGCAGGTGGAACTGGCCCTGCTGCGATATCGACTGCCACGCATTCGGGGCAAGGGATTGGCGCTGTCCCAGCAAGGGGGTGGCGCGTCGGCGGGCGGTGCCCGGATCGGCACGCGCGGCCCGGGGGAGACCCAGCTGGAGGTGGATCGGCGTCGGATCCAACGGCGCATTCACAAGCTCGAAGCCGAGTTGCGGGAACTGGATAAGCACCGGGCCACGCAGCGGAAGTCGCAGCACCGCAGCCGCACCCAGCGGGTGGCCATCGTGGGCTACACCAACGCCGGTAAGTCCACTCTGTTGAATCAACTCACCGATGCCGGGGTACTGGTGGAGGACCGCCTCTTCGCCACCCTGGATGCCACGACGCGCCGGCTCGACCTGCCCGGGGGAGAGAAGGTGTTGCTCACCGACACCGTGGGTTTCATTCGCAACCTGCCCCATCAGTTGGTGCAGGCCTTCACGTCCACCCTTTCGGTGGCCGCCGATGCCGATCTCCTCGTCCACGTGGTCGATGCCTCGGCGCTGGACATCGACGGCAACATCAGGGCGGTGCGCACTGTCCTTCGCGAGATCGAGGCCGATGAGGTGCCGGTGCTCTACGCCTTCAACAAGGCCGACCGGGCCCCGGCCGATGCCGCTCGCCTCGCGGCGGCCCACGAGGGTGCGGTGGCCTTTAGTGCCACCACCGGCGAGGGCGTGGAAGGTTTGCTCCTCACCATGGCCGCCCGGTTGCGGGCGCTGACCAACGTGGTGGAGTTGCTCATCCCCTACGACCGCGGCGACGTGCTGGCCAAGGTCCACCGGGAAGGGGAGGTCCTGAGCGAAGCCGCCGATGATGACGCGATGCGTCTCCGGGTGCGTTTCGACGATGCCTCCCTCGGTCACTTTTCGGCCTTTTTGGTGCGCTCATGACCGAGCCGTTTCTTCCCCCGCCGTATCCCTACGACCGGCTCGACGAACTGAAGGGGTACGCCGCCCACCACGACGGTGGTCTCATCGACCTGTCGATCGGCACCCCGGGTGATCCCCCGGTGGCCTCGGTGATCGAAGCGCTCGCCCGGTCCGGGGCGGAGCGGGGCTATCCGCCGTCCATCGGTACGCTGGCTTACCGCACCGCGGCGGCGGGATGGATGGCGCGTCGCCTGGGCGTGGAGGTGGACCCGTCGGGGGTGGCGGCTTGTGTGGGCAGCAAGGAACTGGTGGCGGGTCTGCCCCAGTGGCTCCGTCTCCGTCGCCCCGATCGCGACACTGTCTTGTATCCGGCGATCAGTTATCCCACCTATGCCATGGGGGCCACCCTGGCGGGGTGTCGCGCCGTGCCGTATCGCAGCCTGGCCGACATCAGCCCGGCCGACGCCGATCGAGCGCTGTGCCTTTGGGTCAATGGGCCTGCCAACCCCACCGGGGAACTCGTCGATCTGGGGGCGGCGGCGGCGTGGGGTCGCCACCGGAATGTGCCGGTGCTGTCCGACGAGTGCTACATAGAGTTCACCTGGGAAGGGCCGCCCCGCACCATTCTCGAGCACGGTGCCGAAGGGGTCTTGGCGGTGCACTCGCTGTCGAAACGGTCGAACCTGGCCGGGGTGCGCGCCGGGTTCTACGTGGGCGACGCCGACCTGGTGCGCTATCTCTCCGAACTCCGCAAACACGCGGGGTTTATGGTGCCCGGCCCGGTGCAGGCGGCGGCGGTGGCAGCGTGGGCCGATGACGTTCATGTGGATGATCAGCGGCGCCGCTACTGGGGCCGGCTCGAACAACTCGCCGCCGCTCTTGGGTCCATCGGCATCGAAACGCCCCTGCCCGCCGGGGCGTTTTACCTGTGGAGCCCTGCCCCCGATGGGGATGCCTGGGCCCTGGCTCGCCTCCTCGCCGACCGCGGGGGCGTGCTGGTATCGCCGGGAGAGTTCTATGGTCCCGATGGCGCCACCTTTATCCGTTTGGCGGCGGTGCAGTCCGATGAGCAGATCGCTCGCGTGGTCGAGCGTCTAGGGCATCTCCGCTAGGACTCGAGACTTTTGGGTCCACCCCGGCGCTGGCGTCGGTTTCGGTTGGCGGTCACCACGGTCTCTTTGACCGACGTGGCGGCTCGGCGGAACTGTTCCCCCGTCACGATGGGTCGGTTGGCCAAATCTTCATTGGAGACGACCACCGCCTCGATCAAGGCGGCCATCGCCTGAAGCTGTCGGCCGAGGTCGTCGAACTCCGTGTCGATCCGTTGTTCCAGATGATTCCAACTGGCCTGGGCCATCCCCATCACGGTTTCGGCATCGAGGGTGGTCTCGCCGGTGGGGGAGGTGCTCGGTGACCCGGCGTCGGCCAGAGCCCGGCGAAGGGCGGCGAGACGGCCGTCGAGGAGGCGCAGCACCCCCGCCAGGGCCGTATCGGTGTGCTCGGTAAGGCGGTGAGTAACGTTGTCACCCAGTTGGGGGAGCTGACCACTGATGGATTGCACGGCACTGGTCAAGTCGTTGACCCGGGCGATGACCGGACCCATGGCCGTGATGTCGGCCGGGCGGGCTCCGAGGGTGGCCACCGCATCGGCCACCCGGGCAAGGTCGTCTCGTTGATGAGCAGCGGTGACCGCGAGGTCCAACAGTTGGCCGCGCAAGGGGGCCAGGTCGGCGTCAATGTTACGGGGCAGGGTAACCCCGTCGGGCACGATCACTTCGGGGAACGCGCCCGCCGGGGAAGGCACCGGGCTGGGGGCGCCGGGGCGCTCCACCAACTCACCCAGCATCGCCGTGAGCACGGCAGTGCTCTCGCTGAGATGTTGCAGGGTGGCCTGGTGCTCCTGGTGGGCGGCGAGGAGGTCGTCGAGGCGGTCGGCCAGACCGAGATCGAGGCGCAGACGTTCGACGGCCTCCAGGCGACGGCCCAACTCCAACGCGTCCTGACGGCGTTTTGTTTCCGCTTCCGCCATCCGCCCGAGGAGTTCGCGCTGACCCACGGCGATGGCCGCCATGGAACTGGATACGGTGTCGAATTGGCGACTGAAGCCCAGGAGCGCGGCCTGGGTGGCGCCATCGCGCCGCGAGTTCGGGTCGTCCATTGCGCCAAAATCTAGTGGGTTTTCAGTTGTGGCCATGCAAATCCATGTTGAGAGGGATTGGCCCTCCTGAGCGGGCTCGGGCTTCCACGCTACCGCTGACACTGTTGCGAATGAACAGCAGTCCGGAGCGCCCGCTCAACTGGCGGGCTTTCACCACCTGACCATCGGGAAGGGTGACGCGGGTGCCGGCGGTGATGTAGAGGCCGGCCTCCACGATGCACTCGTCACCCAGCGAGATACCGATGCCGCTGTTGGCCCCGAGTAGACAGCGTTCGCCGATCTGCACCACCTCGGTACCGCCCCCGGAGAGGGTGCCCATGATGGAGGCACCGCCGCCGATGTCGGACTGGTCGCCCACCACCACCCCCTGGCTGATGCGGCCTTCCACCATGGCCGTGCCCAGGGTTCCGGCGTTGAAGTTCACGTAACCCTCATGCATCACGGTGGTGCCCTCGGCGAGGTGGGCCCCGAGGCGCACCCGGGATGCGTCCGCCACGCGCACCCCGGCGGGAGTTACGTAGTTGGCCATCGGCGGAAACTTGTCGAGGGAATGTATGTACAACGCCGTGCCCGACGCTCGGGCCCGGAGTTGGGCAGCGGCGAGTTCGTCGATCGCCACTGGGCCGAGTTGAGTCCAGGCCACTGTCGGTAGCAGCGCGAAGATGCCGGTGAGGTTGATGCTGTTCGGGCGCACCAGTCGGTGGGAGAGAAGGTGGAGACGGAGGTAGACATCGTGGGTGTCCACCGGCGGATCCGACAGCGCCGCGATGGTGGTGTGCACGGCCACGATCTTCACGTTGCGACCGGCATCGGGGCCGAGGGCGTCACCGGCGGCCTCGCCCAGAGCGGCGATTGCGGCGTCGGCGGTGAGCACCTCGGTGCCGGCCGTGTTTTCGCTTTCGGTGCGCTCAGGGTGCGGGAACCAGGTGTCAAGCACCCCGCCGTGGGGGGTGTGGGTGGCTAGCCCAACGGCGCGGGCGCCACCAGAGGCGAGGTCGGTTGTACTCATCCGACCTAACCGTATCGGTGGAGGGGTCGTACCTCGTAACCTGGAGGGATGCCCTCCGTCGATTTGCTGGCCCTCACCGCCTCGTTGGTCGACATTCCCTCCGAGAGTCACCACGAGGCGGCCCTCACGGCCTATCTCGAAGCTCGTCTGCGGGCTCTTCCTCACCTCGTGGTAGAGCGGGTGGGGGCCAACCTCGTGGCCCGCACCGAGGGTGGGCACGGGCACCGGGTCATCTTGGCCGGTCACACCGACACGGTGCCGGCTAGCGGAAATGCCGTCGCTCGGATCGAGGGCGATGTGCTCTGGGGCCTCGGGGCATCGGACATGAAGGGGGGCTTGGCGGTGATGTTGGCGTTGGCCGAGGCCATCCCGAATCCCGCGGTGGAGGTGACCTTCGTGTTCTACGCCGGCGAGGAGGTGGCGGCGGTGCACAACGGGCTCGCCCATCTCATGGCGGATCGTCCCGATTTACTGGCGGGGGATGTGGCGATCCTCGGCGAGCCCACCGGCGGTGAGGTGGAGGCTGGGTGCCAGGGCACACTGCGGATGCAGGTGACGGTGCGTGGCGAGCGCGCCCACACCGCACGACCGTGGATGGGCCGTAATGCCATCCACCGCCTCGGTGCCGTGCTCCAGGCGGTGGAGGCCTTCGAGGAGCGGGCCCCGGTGATTCAGGGGTGCGAGTTCCGTGAGGCACTGCAAGCCGTGTCGGTGACAGGGGGAGTTGCCAGCAACGTGGTCCCCGATGAGGCGGTCGTGGTGATCAACCGGCGGTTCGCCCCCGATCGCAGCCCCGAGCAGGCCGAGGCGGAGGTGCGGGCCCTGCTGGCCCCCGTTCTGGACGACGGCGACGAGGTGGACCTCATCGAGGTGGCCGCGGGAGCCCTGCCCGGTCTGGATCACCCGGTCCTGCGTTCTCTGGTGGAGGACCACCACCTCGCGGTACAGGCCAAGTTGGGGTGGACCGACGTGGCGCGGTTTGCGGCGGCGGGCATCCCGGCCTGCAACCTCGGTCCGGGTGATGCCGTCCTGGCTCACCGCGCCGACGAGCGGGTTGATCGGGCTTCGCTCGAGCGGTCCTATGCGGTCTTGGCGGCTGTCTTGACCACCCCGTTGGTGGGCTAGACCCGCTTCGTCCGGCTCGCGTGCGGTGGCGGTGCCACCTCAGGAGTGTTGGCGTTTGACCAGTTGCGAGGCCCCGAGCGCGGTGGCGCCGGCGGTGGCGAGCAGGATCGCCAGGATGGCCCTTATCTCCGCGGTAGTGAGGTGGTTGGCGCCGGTGGAGGTGTCGACGAACGCCACGGCCTCCTCCCGGCTCCTCGGGCCGGGGTCAGCCACGCCGGATACGGCGGGATCTACGGCGGCGGCGAGGTTGATACGGCCCACGCCGTAGTCGTCGTCACGGCCGGGTGCTCCGAGATCGTCGGCGGTGGCCAGGAGGCGGCCGATGGCGGCCTCGGGGGTGAGACCGGTGCTGAGGAGTACGGCGAGGGCGCCCGCAGTGTGGGCGCTGGCCATCGAGGTACCGGCCAGACAGGCGTAGCGGTTGGATTCCTCTGGCACCCAGTACGTGGAGATGATGCCCTGGGGATTTCCGCCGGTGGAACAGTCCGTTGGCCCGGGAGCATCGCCCTCGCCACCAGGAGCGGCCACCGCCCAACGGGCTGAGCGGAGGAACTCCTGGCGAGCACTGGAGTAGGACGCGGGGGTATCGGCGCGATTGGTGGCGCTCACGATGACCGCCGGTTTGGAGGCGAAGGTTTCTGGCAGGACGGAGTCGTTGCCCGCCGCGAGCACCACGATGACGTCCTTGCTCCAGGCGTAGTCGATGGCCTCGCAGAACGAGCAGCCCAAGTCGGATTGTTGCGCCCCGCCCCCGAGCGCGAGGTTGATGATGTCGGCGCCGTGATCGGTGGCCCAGCGAATCCCGGCCGACACGTCCTCGGAGGTGCCGGTGGCGTCACAAGCGGGGGTAGTGTCTTCGCACTGGTTGGAGAGGACTCGTACGGCCATCAGTTGGGCGTTGGGGGCCACCCCAGCCATCCCCACGCCGTTGTTGGTGGAGGCCAGGGCGATGCCGGCCACGTGAGTGCCGTGGCCGTGATCGTCCTGCGCTGATCCGGTGCACCGGGCAGAATCCCCCTTGGAACCCACGCAGTTGGCCTGGGCGGTCAGTTTGCTGCGGAGGTCCTCATGGGTGAGGTCGACTCCCGAATCAATGATGGCGATGGTGATGCCCTCGCCGGTGGCGGTGCCCCACCCTCCCGGTGCGTGGATCTGCTCCAAACCCCACTGGAGGCCCTGGGTGAAGATCGGATCATCGACGGGGGTGGATACAGCCTGCGCCGAAGGACCGGCCCACGCCACCCCCAGGCCAACCGCCAGCAACGAGAGCGCCCAGCGGCGAATGACCGTCATTGGCTCCATTGTGAGTCAGTGAGGCCGATAGCGGTAGTCGGGGGTGGTTAGAGGCGGCGCAGGACGGTGACGACCCGGCCGAACACGGCGACCTCGTCGGCATCGAATTCCATGGGGGAGAGGCGGGCGTTGGCGGGGAGGAGGATCACTTTGCGACCTTTGCGGGTGTAGGTCTTCACGGTGGCTTCGTCGCCGGGGATACCCGCCACCACGATGTCGCCGTTGTCGGCGGTGGACTGGGCATGACACACGATGTAGTCCCCGTCCACGATGGCGGCGTCCACCATCGAATCGCCGCGCACCCGCAGCATGAACAGGTCGCCTTCGCCGGTGAAATCGGCCGGGAGGGGGAGGGTCTCTTCGATGTTCTCCTGAGCGAGCACATCGGTGCCGGCGGCCACATCGCCCACGAGGGGCACGTGGCGCACCGGGCGGCGTTCTACCGGTGCGCCGGAGGTGGCATCGAAGCGCACTTCGATGGCTCGCGGCTTAGACGGGTCGCGGCGAAGGAAGCCAAGTTTTTGGAGCGTAGAGAGGTGCGCATGGACGGTGGAGGGGGAGGTGAGGCCCACCGCCAGACCGATTTCACGCACCGAGGGCGGGAAGCCGCGCTCACGCTGGAACTTCTCGATGACCTCGAGGACCTCGCGTTGGCGAGGAGTGAGGGTGACATCAGCCATGGTGGGGATCCTCCGGAAGCGTACGGACGTTCGGGAGCCTACGACCGAGGGCGGGTGATGGCAAGAACACTCGTTCGTCGAACGGCTGTGCGATCTTGCCGCTTGACTTCGAACGGGTGTTCGGGGGTATGGTGAAGGGGAGCGAACGAGTGTTCCCGTAGTGCCCATCCCGGCCTGTCACACCCCCTGAGGAGACTTAGCCCCATGTCCTCCGCCCTTGCCTTCCAACCCGCCGCCCTTCCGGATCGTCCGGCAGCGCCTGCTCGTCCGGCCCTTCGGGTGCTCGAAGGCGGCCGTGCCCCGGCTCGCCTCGCCGCCCAGGCCACCTTCCGCCGCCGCCGGGTGGGGGCCGCTCTGGTGGCGCTCGCCGTGGTGGTAGCGCTCACTCTCCTGGCCATCACTGCCCTGGCCAGGATCGCCGGCGGTATCCCCTCTCCCGCCGCCGGCGAACTTTCGCCCACCCTGGGCGCGGCCACTGGCACGCCTGGGGTGGCTGCTCGCACCGTGGTGGTCCAAACCGGTGACACGCTCTGGTCGATTGCCGCCACGGCGGCACCCACCGCCGATATACGGGCCACCATCGATGAGATCGTGGCCCGCAACGGTGGCGAGCAGATCGTGGTCGGCCAGGAGTTGGAGCTGCCGGTCACCTGAGGGCAGCACCCCACTAACGTGCAAGGGGTGCGATGCCCCGGGTGTGGTTCCTTCGACGACAAGGTGGTGGACTCCCGGCAGGCCGACGATGGGTCGGCCATCCGTAGGCGCCGAGCCTGTGTGCAGTGCGAACATCGTTTCACCACCTTCGAACGGCTGGAGGAATCGTCGTTGGTGGTGGTGAAGCGCTCTGGCGAGCGTGAGCCCTTCGAGCGAGAGAAGGTGGCGATGGGAATCCGCTTGGCCGCCAAGGGGCGGCCGATCGACGCGGATGGAGGCGGGTCGCTCGATGCGCTGATCACGACGATCGAAGATGCCCTCCGGCTGGAGGGTGGGCCCGAGATCCCCTCGGACGTGGTGGGTAAGGCGGTGCTGGAGCAGTTGCGGGAGGTCGACCCGGTGGCCGCCGTTCGCTTCGCCAGCGTCTACCTCGGCTTCGATGATCTCAGCGACTTTGAGCGCGAGGTGACGATGCTGTCCAAACGCACGGAACCCAAGCGTCGCTAGGCGGCCTCAGCGCTGGCGGACCCATCGGCTCAGAAGGATGTCGTCGCCTTCCAGCAGGCGCTCCAGGCGGTAACGGTGGTCCACCGGCGGTGCGCCCGTCACGGCGCGAGCGGCATCCCCGCCCACCAGCCGCGGGGCGACCGACAGGGCCCACTCGTCGATGAGATCCGCCGCCGCCAGGTTTGCGTTGAGGATGGGCCCGCCTTCGGCGGTGACGACCGCCACGCCGCCCCGGCGCAACTGCGCCAGGGCGGCAGTGAGATCAACCTCGGCCCCGCCGGTGAGCACCAGTTCCGCGACTGCCGCCACCTCCGCTAGTCGAGCGGGGTCGGCGGCCGCGGGAGCGATGATCAAGGGCCGTTGCTCCGCCTCGGTGAACAGCGGGGCCGCCAGGTCGAGGTTGAGAGACCGGGTAACCACCGCGATGCGCGGGGCCGGTGCTTGCCCCCGGTCCTGGCGGGCGCGGCGGGTGGCGGCGGAAGGCCGGGGGGGCCCATAGTGCTCGGCTCGTGCTGTTCCGGCACCCACGAGGATCACATCGGCGATGCCCCGTAAGGCGGCGAACAACGCGGCGTCGGCGGGCCCGCCCAGGCCACCGGAGCGGCCATTTATGGCGATAGCGCCGTCGAGGGAGGTGATCATGTTCACCAGGAGCCACGGGCGCGTGGGCCACGGTGGGCGGGCCTCGGCGGCCACCAAGGGGGCAATGTCTTCGACCTCGCCTGGATGAGGCCACAACCGTCGCATGGAAGTGACGCTAGTGGTGGCAGGCTGTTGGGATGCGCAAGACAAATGATGTTCCCACTGCGGGGTTGCCGCCGGATCATCACCACCACACGGAGTCGCATCGTTCACACCGGTCGGGGTGGCTACGGGCGGCCGTCCTGGGGGCCAACGACGGGGTGGTGTCTACCGCGGCGTTGATCGTGGGCGTGGCGAGCAGTGGGGCCTCCACGGGTGACGTGCGCATTGCCGGCCTCGCTGGCCTGGTGGCCGGGGCGCTGTCCATGGGAACAGGGGAGTACGTCTCGGTGGCCTCCCAGCGCGACATCGAACAAGCCGATCTCCGTATGGAAGAACAGGCGTTGCGTGACCACCCGCGAGCCGAGTTGGAGGAACTGGCCACGATCTGGCGTCAGCGGGGGCTGGAGCCCGAACTGGCGTCGGAGGTGGCCCGCCAACTCACCGAGGCTGGCGCTCTGGTGGCTCATGCCCGGGACGAACTCGGCCTCAGCGAAGTGACCACGGCTCGGCCGGTGCAGGCCGCCGCCACCTCGGCGGTGGCCTTTTCCCTCGGGGCGGCCCTGCCCCTGAGTGCCTATGTGCTCGCCCCCGCAGCGGGTCGATCGGCGGTGACCATCGCGGTGGCGTTGGTGGTCCTGGCCGCCTTAGGGGTGTTGGCGGCGGCCCTCGGCGGCGCCCCCCGGCTCAATGCGATGGTGCGAGTGGCGGTGGGTGGAAGCCTGGCGATGGCGGTCACCATGGCGGTGGGCCGACTCACCAACGCAACCTTCGGCTAAGAGAGGGCATGATGGCGTCCCTCGTCAACCTAGGAGCCCGCCATGAGCGTCACGGATGCAAGGCCTGCGAATCGCACGGTGTTTCGTACGTGCCCGCTCTGCGAGGCGAGTTGCGGTTTGGAGATCACGCTCAAACGCACCGCCGCCGGCCCTGAGGAGGTCCTCCGGATCCGGGGCGACCGGGAGGATGTGTTCAGCCAGGGCTACATCTGCCCCAAGGGCTCCACGCTCAAACAGCTCCACGAAGACCCTGACCGTGTGCGCACGCCGCTGATCAAGCGTGATGGGGTCTTCGTGGCGGTCACCTGGACCGAGGCCTTCGAGGAGGTCGAACGGCTGCTGCTGCCCATCCTCGAGCGCGATGGCCGCGATGCCTGCGCCGTCTACGTGGGAAACCCCAACGCCCACAACCTCGCGGGCATGCTCTACAACAAGGCGGTGCTGCGGGCGCTTGGGTCCACCAACATCTTCTCCGCCTCCACGGTGGATCAGCGGCCGAAGGAGATCTCGTCGGCCCTGATGTTCGGCGGTGGCCTCAACGTGCCGGTACCGGATGTGGACCGCACCGGTCATCTCCTCATGCTGGGGGCCAATCCGTATGCCTCCAACGGCAGCCTCGCCACCGCTCCGGACTGGCCCGGACGGATCGAGCGGCTCACCGGGCGCGGCGGGAAGCTCGTGGTGGTGGATCCGCGGCGTTCCCGCACCGCCGAGGCGGCCTCAGAGTGGGTGGCGATCCGTCCCGGGGCCGACGGCTACCTGTTGATGGCGATGGTGCAGGTGCTCTTCGCCGAGGGTTTATTAGACCTCGGACCGCTAGCGGAGCTGGTAACGGGCCTCGATGAGGTGGAGGCCCTCAGCGCCCCCTTCACGCCGGAGGTGGTGGCCGACGTCACCGGCTTGGAGGCCCACACGATCCGTCGGATGGCTCGTGAACTCGCCGCCGCCCCGACGGCATGTGTTTATGGCCGCATCGGTACCACCACCGTCGAGTTCGGCACGTTGACGTCGTGGCTCGTCGACGTGCTCAACGTGCTCACCGGAAACCTCGACCGGCCCGGCGGCGCCATGTTCACGACGGCCGCCGCCGGGGCCTCCAACACCCGCGGCAAGCGGCGATTCGGTCGCGAGATCCGGTTGCATCGTCGCACCAGCCGGGTGCGTGGGCTGCCCGAGACCATGGGCGAGTTGCCAGCCGTGGCCTTGGCGGAGGAGATCGACACCCCGGGCCCGGGCCAGGTGAAGGCGCTGCTGACGGTGGCCGGGAACCCGGTGCTCTCCACCCCCAACGCCGCCCGGCTTGATGCGGCACTCGGTGGGTTGGAGGCGATGGTGTCGGTGGACATCTACGTGAATGAGACCACCCGCCACGCCGACGTCATCCTGCCCTCGCCCTCGGCGCTGCAAAAAGGGCACTACGACATCGCCTTGCTGCAGCTCGCCCTGCGGGACACGGCGAACTACAGCGAGCCGGTGCTCCCGCTCGAGGACGGTGAGCTCAGCGAGTGGGAGGTGCTGGCCCGCCTGGCGCTCGTGCTCCAGGGGGCGGGGCCCGAGGCCGATCCGGCCATCGTGGATGACCTCATGATCAGCTCGATGGTGCAGGGCAGCGTGACTGATGAGACGAGCGCGATCTTTGGTCGCGAGCCGGAGGAGATCCTCGAGGAACTGGCCCCTCGTTCGGGCCCTGAACGTATCGTGGACTTTCTCCTGCGCACCGGGCCCTATGGCGAGGGCTTCGGTGCCGACCCCGACGGTGTCTCCCTCGACGTCCTGCTCGCCCACCCGCACGGCATCGACTACGGCGCCCTGAAGACGCGTCTGCCTGATGTGCTACGCACGCCCGACGGTATGATCGCGCTGGCCCCGGCGATGTTGGCGGCCGATGTCGCTCGGCTACAGGAGGGCCTGACCCGACGACGCGACCATCGGTTTGTGCTGGTCGGTAGACGCAACCTGCGCTCCAATAATTCCTGGATGCATAACGTCAAGGTGCTCGTAAAGGGTAAGTCCCAGTGCACGATGCACCTGCACCCCGACGACGCGGCCAGCCTGGGCCTCGCCGATGGTGAGTGGGCGCGGGTGCGCTCACGGGTGGGCGAGGTCACCGTGGCGGTGGAGGTAACCGATGCCATCCGCCCGGGAGTGGTGAGCATTCCGCACGGGTGGGGCCACGACATGGAGGGTGTGCAACTCGGCGTGGCCCGGGAGCACTCGGGTGTCAACAGCAACCTGCTCAGCGACGAGACGCTCTTCGATCCGATCTCGGGTAACGCGGTGCTCAATGGCATCCCCGTGGAGGTAGTGGCGGTTCGCTGAGGATGAGCAGTGCCGTCGTCCCCAGCCTGCTGGACCATCTGTGGATTGGAAGGGGAAAAGTACCGGGGAAATTCACAGGATGTTCCCCTAGCGGTCCACAAGTGGACCTCTCTAGGGTCGGTTTTCGTGCCGGAGGCCGTGGTGTGACCAATCCGGATTGGTGGCAGTCGGTTTTTTGGTGTGGTGGGTTACACGGCTCCTTGGGCGAGTAATGCCCTCCCTGGGGTCACGCCACGGCTTTGGCACGATATTTCTGAGATTTGTGGTGAAAATCGTTGACAGACACGTAGTTACAGTGGTGTAGTTCTCCCTACATCTTGTGGCTCGGGGGTGCCGATCGGTGCAGTAGCCACAAGACCTAGTGGTCACGGCGTAGCCGTGGCCACCGGTATCCTTACGGGTCCGTTTGGCCCCGTTTCCCCCTCTCACACAACTCACTCTCCGTAAGATCGAAGGACCCCCATGGCAATGGCACCCGAGCAGGCTGGCATCGGCATCCGCCGACACTTCACCACCGACGGGGTGCACCCCTACGACGAGCTGGACTGGGAAGAACGTGATGCGCGCATCACGAACTACCGAGATGGCACCGTGGCCTTCGAGCAACTCGGGGTCGAGTTCCCCACGTCGTGGTCGTTGAATGCCACCAACATCGTGGCGCAGAAGTACTTCCGGGGTACCCCGAACACGGCGGAGCGGGAGTGGTCGTTGCGGCAGGTCATCGATCGTGTCGCCGACACGATCACGCAGTGGGGTCTTGAGGGTGGCTACTTCGTTGACGAGCACGAAGCCGATGCCTTCAACCTCGAACTCAAGCACCTTCTCGTCACCCAGAAGGCCGCCTTCAACTCGCCGGTGTGGTTCAACATCGGCGTCCCGGGTGTGCCGCAACAGGCCTCGGCCTGCTTCATCCTGGCGGTGGATGACCAGATGGATTCCATCCTCAATTGGTATGTGGAGGAGGGCACGATCTTCAAGGGTGGTTCGGGCTCGGGTATCAACTTGTCGAAGATCCGTTCGTCGGTGGAGCTACTCAAGGGGGGCGGCACCGCCTCCGGCCCGGTCAGTTTCATGCGGGGAGCCGATGCGTCCGCCGGCACCATCAAGTCCGGTGGCAAGACCCGCCGCGCCGCCAAGATGGTCATCCTTGACGTCGAGCACCCCGACGTAGAGGAGTTCGTGTGGGTCAAGGCCCGCGAGGAGAAGAAGATTCGGGTCCTCGAAGAGGCCGGGTTCGACATGAGCCTCGACGGCAAAGACATGGCCTCGGTGCAGTACCAAAACGCCAATAACTCCGTGCGGGTCACCGACGAGTTCATGCAGGCCGTGGTGGACGACACCGATTGGCACCTTCGGGCCGTAACCGATGGGGCCATCGTGCGCACGGTGAAGGCCCGCGACCTGATGCGCCAGATCTCCACGGCCGCCTGGGAGTGTGCCGATCCCGGCATGCAGTTCGACACCACGATCAACCACTGGAACACCGCCGCCAACACCGGGCGCATCAACGGGTCGAACCCCTGCAGCGAATACATGCACCTGGACAACTCCGCCTGCAACCTGGCCAGCCTCAACTTGTTGAAGTTCCTCGATCTCTCCGACGACACCGGCACCGGCACCACCGATACCTTCGACGTAGAGGGGTTCAAGCACGCTGTGGAGGTCATGTTTACCGGCCAGGAGATCCTGGTGGGCCGGGCCGACTACCCCACGCAGTCCATCGGCGATACCTCTCGTGCCTTCCGCCAACTAGGCATCGGTTACGCCAACCTGGGGGCCATGCTGATGGCCCTGGGCCTGCCCTACGACAGCGATGAGGGCCGGGCGTACGCCGGGGCCATCACCTCGCTGATGACCGGCCACTCCTACGCCACCTCGGCCCGTACTGCCTCACGGATGGGGGCCTTCGCCGGCTACGCCGACAACGAGGACCACATGCTGCGCGTGTTGCGTCAACACCAAGAGGCCGCCGCCCACATCGACGAAGAACTCGTGCCGCCGCACCTGTTGAGCGCCGCCCAGGAGTGCTGGGACGATGCCACCGCATTGGCCCGTGAGGTTGGGGTGCGCAACGCCCAGGCCAGCGTCCTGGCCCCTACCGGCACCATCGGGCTCATGATGGACTGCGACACCACCGGCATCGAGCCTGACCTGGGCCTGTGCAAGGTCAAGAAGTTGGTGGGCGGCGGCACGATGCAGATCGTGAACCAGACCGTCCCCCGTGCGCTCGCCCGCCTCGGCTACACCGCCGCCGAGAACGAGGCGATCATCGCCTACATCGACGAGAACAAGTCGATTCTGGGTGCTCCCCACCTGGCCCCGGAGCATGTGTCGGTGTTCGCCTGCTCGATGGGCGACAACACGATCCACCACTCGGGCCACGTTCGGATGATGGCGGCGGTGCAACCCTTCATTTCGGGGGCCATTTCCAAGACGGTGAATCTTCCCCAGGAAGCCACCATCGACGAGGTGGAGCAACTCCACATCGATGCCTGGAAGCTCGGGGTCAAGGCCATTGCGATCTACCGCGATAACTGCAAGGTCGGTCAGCCGCTGTCCACGGCTAAAAAGGAGAGTGCCGTCGAGCCTCTCACCGAGGCCCTCGCCGCCACCGGCGTAGAGCCGGTGGTGGTGGAGAAGATCGTGGAGAAGATCGTGGAGAGGGTCATCAAGGTGCCCACCCGGGAAAAGTTGCCCCGACGGCGCACCTCGCGCACGTTTGATTTCCGGGTAGCGGACTGCAAGGGCTTCGTCACCGTGGGTGAGTTCGACGACGGCCGTCCGGGCGAGATCTTCCTGCGTATCTCCAAGCAGGGCTCCACCCTCGCCGGCATCATGGATGCCTTTGCCATCTCGGTGAGTTACGGCCTGCAGTACGGGGTGCCGTTGCGGGTCTACGTGGAAACCCTCACCAACACCCGCTTCGAGCCAGCCGGCATGACCGACGACCCGGATCTGCGGATCGCCAGTTCGATCCTTGATTACATT
The DNA here is from genome assembly GCA_009694375.1 of Acidimicrobiia bacterium. Classification (NCBI taxonomy): domain Bacteria; kingdom Bacillati; phylum Actinomycetota; class Acidimicrobiia; species Acidimicrobiia bacterium. The sequence goes on along the minus strand of SHVB01000012.1, from coordinate 40,869 downwards.
TTCCGGCGGCTTGCGGTGGACTACCTCTCGATTGAGGAGCGAAGCGAACTCAACATCCTCACCACCGGTGAGCGCACCCAACCCACCCTCCCCGGAGTGGAGGAGACGGTCACCGAGACCCGTCAGGGCACCGACATCCCGGCCGACCCGCCGAGCATGGATGCCAACTCACCGCTGCTATCGGCTTCCGACGCTCCCAAGGAACTCAGCCTCTTGGAACGGGCGGGCGTCACCGGTGAAGGGGTCGCCCCGGCCCAACCCAACCCCAACGTGCGCGCCGCGGTCAGCCACTCGGACGCCCCGTACTGCATGCAATGTGGTGTCCAAATGCAGCGGGCCGGTTCTTGTCATGCCTGCCCAAGTTGCGGGAGTACCAGCGGCTGCAGCTGATGTGAAAGTGCACGGGTTGTCACTGCGTTTGTGCACGATTTGTCACAGGATTTTGCACGAGTGACACCCGAAAGTGCACTTGTGACACCGAGGTGAGCACGTCTTTGAGAGGGCCCGCGGCGGGTGCCGCGGGCCCTTCGGCGTACCCTCAGCTCTCCGAGTCCTTGGGCACCGCAATCGCTCCGAGAATCGCCGTGGCGTCGGGACTGCCGCAGTCCCAACCCCGGTTCAGCACCATCGTGTGAACCGGGAGTGGATCTCCGGGTCTGGGCCGTGCTCGAGCCATCGTTCGAGCAGGCGAGCGTGCCGGGCGATGTGCTCGTCGAGGCCTGGCTTGCGAAGGGTGAGCGAGAGGTTGACCTGCATCACTCGTCGAGCCCCGATCAACGCGGCGAAGAGCTCGGGGTCATCGAGAGGCCAGGAGCGGACGTCCGTGTACCCGGCTCGGAAAGCGTCGCCGAGGGCTGGCCCTTCTGCCACATGTTCGAGTGGATAGACGGCGTTGACGAGGTCGAGGGTTGCGAATCCGAACTGCAGGTCCTGGAAGTCGAGGGCGGCCAGTTGCCCCGCTTCGCTGACGAGGACGTTGTCCCAGGAGAAGTCTCCGTGCAGCAGGTGCGGGTGGTGCGGCGGATCGGCCCACAGCTCATCGAGCGCTTCCTGAGCTACCTGGCGAGCGTCGTCGAGCAAGGCGCCGTAGCGCTGACGGCACTCCACCAGGCGGTCGTCGATCTGGAACTGCAGCACGCTGCGGGCCTCGGCCACCCCTCGGGGCGGCGTGCGGTCGCCACGGCCCGCGGCCTGGTCGTGGAGCTCGGCAAGGAGCCCTCCGGCTCGACGCATGTTGTCGCCGCTGGCCAGTTGCCGCAGCGGCACTCCTGGCACCCAGCTGAAGAGGACGCACGTCCGCACACCTGCGATGGTCGGAGCCGAGGCGTGGGTGACGGCCTCGCCCCGCACGTTGCGGTACACGCTGGGGACGTCGATGGCGGTGTCAGCACGGAGCTCGTCGAGCCAGGTGGCCTCGATGTCCTCGGTGCCCGCGAAGTGGATCCGGGTCTCGGGAGAGATCCGGAGCGCTCGGGCTGCGCCGTGCCCTTGGTCAACCTGAACGATGGTGTTGAACGACTCGGCGGCCAGGTGCGCTCCGCCGGCACCTCCCGGGTACTGGCTCATCGCAGCGTGGGCGAGCATTGCCCAAGGTGCTTGGCCGGGTGGACCGAGAGATGCGTGGCTGTCGGTCACGTTGCCAATAGTGCCCTGTGAACACGCCGTCGCACAGCACCGAGTTCACAGCTCGGGCCGCCAGCAGGGACCCGGTGTCACAGATGCACTTTTCCCGGACTTTTCCTGCACTTTCACAGCTGATGCGAATCGGCGTGGTTCTGACCCCGGTTTTTGCAGAGTCCTGAACCCAGCCACAGACCAAAACGCGGAGAGGCTCCCGGCAACGGGAGCCTCCTGCCGTTCCGAAAGATCGATCAGATGTCCACGCGGTCGACGAACTGCTCGGTCTCATCCGACGCTGTCCCCCGTGTGCGTCAATGGAAATACTTACGATCAGGGGGTGGGTGTCCGAAGAGCTGGGTTTGGGGACGAGATCGAACTGCGGGCCGTCCGCCTGCGGGCGTTGAAGGATGTGCCGGATGCGTTTTCGGCTGACTACGAGAAGAACGAGGCGCGAACACCAGTGGAGTGGCGGGCGTGGTTTTCTCCGGGCGCGACCTTCTGCTTCGAGATCACACTTGGGGACACGGTCGGCATGGTGGCTGTCATCCGGGTCGAGGACGAGCCGGATGTGAGACAGCTCGCCGCTATGTGGGTATCCCCGTCGGTCTGCGGATCCGGGGTCGGCGACTCCCTCGTGCAGGCCCTGCTGTCCTGGTGTCGAACGGGCGGCGCCCTTATCGCCAGGGTCCAGGTGTACGACTTCAACGACGCCGCCCATCCCTGTACAAGCGCAACGGATTCGCCCCGACCGGTCGCCGGTTACCTCCCGATGCGGCTGGCCGGGCGAGATCGAAATGGAGCAGAACATCTCTGACGCAGGGTCGACGACTCCGATTCAATGAACGGACATGCTCCCGCAATGATGGGATCCAAGCGCGCTGATCGAGACCTCGCATCGAAACGCCGCACACCATGCACAACCGGTGGGGTCAGTCTCGAGGTCACTCGCCGGTCACTCCACAGCTGAGACTACGACCCCACGCGACGAGGCCCCGGCAGCGGGCGCGGATCTGGAGAGATCCGCCGCGCTGCCGAGGCCCGGCCTCATCGGCCAGCATCGGTGACGGTCGAGGCCATTCGCGAGTCCCGCGGAGGCAGCCGACGTAGCGTGCTGCATGCAGTGGGCGGGTCCGCCAGGTACGTCGACACCGACGCCAGCGAGTTACTGAGCGGGCGGAGAACGCTCCATGGTCTGAGATCCGACACGCATCCTCAGGACCTCCTTTCGGCGCCTGGTTCGAGGAGGACCGAGCGGAGTGGGTAACCCCCTTCCTCTCGGACTCCTATCGTGAACATCGCGCCCCGGGCGCGTTCAGTCAAGGGAAATTCCGCGCCGCTGGCCCTCGTCGGATCTGGCTTCTGGAGCGCGGAGGTGGCACGATGGAATCGATGGGTACTGACCTCACCGTGGTGGCGATTCCGTTCTATGTCGGATCCATCGAGTGGGAGCGACGCCAACTCCAACGGCGGGCCGAGCTGCACGGAGCCAGCCCGGCGGATTACATCCGTGGGGATACCCAGGCCAGCCTGACGATGGGGCTGGCCTCGTTGCTGGCTCCGCTGGTGGCGTCGCGATTGGTGGCCAAAATCGTGCCCGGGCAGGGCAAGTACGGGCGAGTGCTGGTGGCCACGGCGCTGGGGGCGGTGGCGGTGACCACCGTGGCCGACCGGTTGGCCGGACCGGTTGATGATGCGACCGACGAGGAACTGTCGGACCGGCAGCGGAGGGCTCGGCGGGTGCGGCGGGTGAGCGGCCCGGTGGCGGTGAGCACCGCGATAGCAGCCACGGCTACCTGGGTGAGTCATCACACGAGCGTGGCGCGGCTATGGGAGCGCGGGGGTCGGGATCGCGATCTGGGCGAGGGCCCCCTGGGGTGGGCGGTCGCCGTGGCCGGGTGGGACTTCATCTACTACTGGAACCATCGCCTCATGCATGAGGTCCGGGGTATGTGGGCGATCCATGTGCCCCACCACTCCAGTGAGCACTACAACCTCTCCACGGCCCTGCGTCAGCCCGTGGCCGATGTCGCCGGCGTGTACCTCCCCTACGGCATCCTGGCCTGGCTGGGTGTGCGGCCCAGGCTCGTTGTCCAAGCCCGAGCGATCAACCTGATCTATCAGTTCTGGATTCACACCGACATGATTCGAACCGTCGGTGCCGGCGAGGCGGTGCTGAATACCCCGTCGCACCACCGGGTGCACCACGGCAGCAACCCCGCCTATCTCGACCGCAACCACGGCAGCATCCTCATCATCTGGGACCGGATCTTTGGCACCTTTCAGCGGGAGGTGGAGCCGGTGGTCTACGGCCTCACCAAGAACATCAAGACCGATAACCCGGTGGTCATTTCTACCCACGAGTACCGCGACATTGTGCGCGATGTGAGCGCCAGTACGACTTGGAAGCAGCGCTGGTCCTTTGTGCTGCGTGGCCCCGGCTGGGCCTACCAACGCCACGCAGAGCGAGCCCGAGCCAGCGCGGAGCGCAACTAGGGAGCGGTGTCGGCCCGCAGATCAGGGAAGACGCGCCCCACCTTGGCCCAGAGGTACTCGCCGTAGGTGCCGGTGATGGCGTGCACATCTTCCCCGTCCCAGCGGGTGCGGGCCTGTCTGGGTGTTTCGTCATCCACGGGTATGGGCCGTACCTCGGCGTCCCAGGACGGGTCGAAGAAGAAGGGAAAGGAGAGCCGATCGCTCGGGCCGGTGTTACGCACACGATGGGGGGTGGAGCGGTATCGGCCGCTGGTCATGCGTTCCAGCATGTCACCGAGATTGCACACGAAGGTGTGAGGAAGGGCAGGGGCATCGATCCAGCCATCGGGGGTGTGTACCTGCAGACCGCCGCCGGCGTCCTGGCCCAGAATGGTGAGCAGCCCGTAGTCGGTGTGCTCGGCTACCCCCCAGTGGGGGTGGGGCCGACCAACCTCGGGGGGATAGCGGAAGATGCGAAAGAGGGTGAGCGGATCGGCCGTGAGGTGATCGTCGAACCAGCTGGCCTGCAGGCCTAGACCCAGCGCCAGCCCCTGCAGCAAGGCGTGGCCCAAGGTGGTCAGGGCGTGGAGGTACGCGAGCACCGCGGCGCGAAGGTTCGGCAGTTCTGGGGGAAAGAGGTTGGGGCCGTGCAGCGGTGTGCCCGCCTGCACGCGCGGATCATCGGGGCTCAACTCGGCTCCAAAATAGAGGCCCTCCTTTCGGTCGGGCGTGCCCGAGGTGAGTTCTCCTTCGAAAGGGAACCAGCCCCGCCAGGCCCGGCCGCCGCTGGCCATCGACACCGCTGCTTTGCTGGCCTCGGGAAGGGCGAAGAAGGCGCGGGCCTCACGCTCGAGACGGGCTTGCAGGTCGGGGGAGACACCGTGGCCCGACACATAAAAGAACCCGGGTCCTCGACAGGCCCGGTCGAGGGCCTCCGCCACCGAGGTCGCATCACCCACTCCGGTGACCAGGGCGGTGACGTCGATGATGGGCAGTTCAACCATGGCAAGCAGGTTATGGGTCTTCGACCCAACGGCGGGGCGGCTAGGTGAGGATGGCGCGTACGATCACGGCGACGGCCGCCAGGGTGGACAAGCCAAGGATCAGTGGTCGAATGGTGTGATCATCGAGGCGATGGGCCAGCCGGTTCGATAGGAGGTATCCGATCAGCGCGCCCGGCACGAGTATCCCGATAGCGGGCAGGTCGGACGCACCGAGTCGCCCCAGCACGATGAGAGCGGCGATGGCCACCAGGTTCCCGACGGTGAAGAAGCGGGCGAGGGTGGGGCGCAGGATAGGGGCTTCGGCCTCGTGGTACGCCAGGGCAATCGGCGGGCCGCCCACCCCCGACACGGTGCCCATGAAGCCCGACAGCAGACCTACTGCCGTCAGGTTGGCGGGGGTCTTGGTCAGATGCCATCCGGATGCACTCAGGGCCACGGCCAGCAGAATCAGGCCCGCAAAGAGCAAAGAGACTGGTTTCTGGGCCAGTAGTTTCAGCGCGAGGCCGGCGGAAAGAATGCCCAGGATCTGACCAGCGATCGCGGAGTTGATGGTGTTGTCCACCCGTTGGGGACCCTCGCGGCGCATCACGAGGAGGTTGAGTACGGCGGTGGCCACAATGATGGGCCCGGGCACGAAACTTCCGTGGAGCAACACGAGTATCGGGGCCGCGACGAGATTGGCACCGAAGCCGAGTGAGCCCTGCAGGGCACACGCCCCCGACATCACCACGAGCGCAATGATGGCTTCAGCGGGGTGCATTAATGCACCTTATGGCGACCACCGGTGTGGGATGGGATCGACGGGGTTGTGCGAAACGTGGTTGATGGATTAGCGAGACCGCTTGGGCTGCCACCCGCTGTCGGGGTCATAACACCGGATCAGTCGGGCGGGTACGCCCCCCAGGACGGCGTGGTCCGGAAAGTGGCCGCGTACCACCGCTCCCGCCGCCACCACGGTGTGGCGGCCGAGGTGGGTGCCGGGCAGCACCACGCTGCCCACGCCGAGCCAGGAGCCGTCGCCCACCACCACCGGATCGTTGGCAGGCCATTGCTGGCCAATGGGGATGGTGGGGTCGGTGTACACGTGATTCTGGTCGGTGATGTAGCAGCGTGGTCCGGTCATCACATCGTCGCCGATCACGATCGACCGGTGGGCCACCACGTGGCTACCCCTGCCGATCGAGGTGCGGGCGCCGATGCGTAACACCGGAGTGGTGACCCCTTCGGGAAGCGGCAGTCCTGGGGCCATCCCCACCGACAGACTCACCTCGGCCCCGATCAGGCATCCCGGTCCGAGGGCGATGTGCTCCTCCCCGAAGATGTCTCCCGGGGGGAACGCCATGAAGGCACCGGATCCGAACTCCCCATAGCGTCGAGCCACCCGGTCATGGGGGCCCACTGTGCCCGCCCACACCAGGGCTCGCCAGCCGCGGTGGGTCATGGCGGCGGCCACATCACGGGCTCGGGCAGACAACGTCACCCCCCCAGGATGGCCGACGAGGGAGGTTGCAGGCCAGCGGTAGGTTGGTGAGATGAGCGATCGGCAGCGCATTTCCTCAGGGTCGCCCTATGAGCAGACGGTTGGGTACAGCCGGGCGCTGCGGGTGGGGGACCAGGTGATGGTGTCAGGTACGGCGCCGCAATGGCCCGATGGCAATGTCGACCCCGACCCGGGAGCGCAGGCCCGAAGATGCTTTGAGATCATTGGTGGGGCGTTGGAGGAAGCGGCGGCCTCACTGGCCGATGTGGTGAGCACCCGGGTGTTCCTGGTGGATGCCGCAGACTTCGACCCGATCTCGGCGGTACACGGCCAGGTGTTCGGCGACGTGCGCCCGGCCAACACCACGGTGGTGGTGGCGGCTCTCCTCGATCCCCGCTGGAAGGTGGAGATCGAGGTCGATGCCATCGTGGCGCCCGCCCCGACGGCGCCCTAGCCCTCATGGCCTCTCCACTCGCTCTCCTGGAGGCGTTGGCCCGTCAAGAGTTGGTGATCACCCCTACCTTGCGTCATCTCGAGGTGTTCACGATGCGGGGACTGCTCACCGTGTTGTGGCACGGCGACCCCGATGCCGCCGCCGCGGTCGTCCTCGGTGGCGGGGCCATGGGGGGGCTGTTGGGACCGGCCGATGGTTTGTATCACTGGCTCGGCGAGGAGTTGGCGCCGGCGGGCAGTGGGATCGGGGTCTTGCGCGTTGGGTGGCGGCGTCCGAACGACATCGACCTTTGTACGCTCGATCTGCTGGCGGTGGCCGATTTGGCGGCTCGGGGCGGTGCGCAGCGATTTGTGACCGGCGGGCACAGTTTTGGCGGGGCGATCGCGGTGCGGGCGGCCCTGGCGATGGGGGAGTGGACGAAAGGGGTAGTCACCTTCGCCACACAGTCGGCGGGCTGTGAACAGGCGGGGGGAATGACGGCTCCGTTGCTCGCCTTCCACGGGGATCGTGATGAGATCATTCCGCGGGCCGCCAGCGAAGTGGTGGCGGAGTTGGTAGGTGGGCCCGCCGAAGTGGTGGTGTGCGAAGGCGCCGGACATCTGCTGTCCGAGGCGGGGGAGCAACTCCGGGCCCATACGGGGCGTTGGATCCGGGAGCGGCTGAGCGGGGCCCACTGAGGCCGCGGCCCCGGGGGTGGCCGACGGGGGCTAGGAGCGGGGGCTCTTCCACCGGTTGAAGTAGGTGATCTCCTCCGCCGGGCGGCGCGGGGCCGGTGAGAAGGTATCGCCGGTGTAATACGCCACCGGCAGCAGCGCGATCTGAGTGACGGTGTCGGGGATGCCCAACAACTCGGCCACTTGTTGTTCGTGGACGAGGTGGAACGTGGTCCATGCCGATCCGAGACCGCGGGCCCGGGCCGCCAGTTGGAAGCTCCAGACGCCCGGCGCGACCGATCCGTGATAGCCAGCCACCTCAAAGTTTTGGGCTGTCTCGGGAAGGCGATCGAGTCGCAGGGCGATCACCATGGTGGGAACCTCCGCGATATGTTCAACGAGGTACGACGCCGAGTCGACCACCCGCTGCTGACGGGCCGTAGCGGTGCTATCGGCTCCGGCGGCGAGGTAGGGCCGGCCCACGGCCTGGTAGGGCTCGGCGATGGCTGCCTTCAGATCGGGATCGTCGATCACCAACCAACGGTTGCGTTCCTGGTTGCCGCCCATCGGGGCGTGGCTCGCCACATCGATGCACTCCAGGATCAGTTCGGCGGGAACCGGCCGGGTGAGGTCGAGGCGCTGGCGAACCTGCTTGGTGGTCTTGAGGAGATGGTCGGCGGCGGAGACATCGATGTCGGACATCTAGTGAGCCTGCCACTTCAGCCGTCGCGCAGCACCCTCGTGTTTCCGAGCCAACTCGAGTAGAGCGCCGCGTAGGTGCCGCCGGCGGCGACCAATTCGGCATGGGTGCCGGTTTCCACCACGTTGCCGTTGTCCACCACCACCACCAGGTCCGCTCGTTCGGCGGAGGAGAGGCGATGGGCGATGTTCACCACCGTGCGTCCGGCCGTCAACCGCTCGAGCGCCTCGGCAAGGGCTTGTTCAGTCTTTGGGTCCACCGACGAGGTGGCTTCGTCGAGTACCAGCAGGCCGGGGTTTCCGAGTTGCGCCCGGGCGAGGGCTACCAGTTGGCGCTCGCCCATCGACAGGCTGCCGCCGCGTTCGCCCACTGGCGCGTGGAGCCCACCGGGGACGTCCTCCAGCCAGCCGCCGAGCCCGAGGGAGTCGAAGGCGGACTGGATTGCCTCGTCGCTCGTCTCGGGCGTGCCGACCCGCACATTTTCCGCAATGGTCGTATCGAAGAGAAAGCCGTCTTGCGGCACCATGCGAATCGCCGATCGACGCGACTCCGGGGCCACCTGGCGGAGGTGGGTGCCCCCGACCCGCAGGGTACCGGCGGTGGGGTCGGCTAGACGGCAGAGGAGTTTGGCGATGGTCGTCTTGCCCGAACCGGTTTCGCCCACCACCGCCACATAGGCCCCCGCCGGGAGGTGCAGGTTGATGCCCCGAAGCACTTCGTCGCCGGTCCGGTAGGTGAACCGAAGGTCTTCGAAATCCACCGCCAGGGGACCGGTGGGCAGGGTGATGCCGTTCTCCGGTTCCGTGACGTCGATCGGCGTGGCGAGGACCCCAAGAATCTTCCGCCAACCCGCAATAGCGGTTTGGGTTTGGTCAAGGATCTCGCTCAGTTCGGCGATGGGGGCGAGCAGCAGGTTCACGAGGAACACAAAGGCCACGAGTTTGCCCAGGTCGAGCCCCCAGGCGGGTCCGTTGAGGGCGCCCACGGAGATGACCGTCGCCAGGGCCAGGGCACCGAAGAAGTCCGACAGCGGGAACATGATGGCGAACCATTTCGCCGCCCCCATTTGGGCCTTGTACTGCGTTCGGGCCGCCCGATCGAGACGCCGGCGCGTACGACGCTGCAACCCGTAGGCCTGCACCACTGAGGCGCCGGTCACGAGTTCGGATACCTCCGACAGTGTGCCCCCTACGGCGGTACGCAGTTCGTCGTAGGCCGCCAGTTGGCGGCGCTGCAGATACCCCAGGGCGGGGAGAAGTGGCAGAAACACGGCGACCGCCACCGCGGCGAGGGGGGGTGAGTAGACGAACATCACCGCGACGGTGGTGACAATGAGCACGGTGTCCACGATCCAGGCGACTGCGCCCCATTCGGTGAACTGGGCCAAGGTTTCGATGTCGCTGGTTACCCGGGCTACCAGGGCGCCGCGCCGCTGTTCTACGTGGTCGGCCAGGGAAAGCCGCTGGATGTGGTGGAAGGTACGTACCCGCAGACCGAGCAGGCTTGCCTCCGCTGAACGCACCAGTCGCAGGAAGGTGGCCCGGCTGATGAAGTAGAGCGCGATGATGCCCACCGCCGCGCCGCAGCAAGCCGCGGCCACAAAGCCCGGGCGGTATCCATCTTCTCCGAACACCCCGCGATCGAGGATCTGCTGGATGAGAATGGGTACAGCGAGTTTGCCGATGGCGGTGGCCACCGCCAGCGCGAGGGTGAGGGCCACCCCTTGGCGCAGTTCGGGGGTAGCGGCCAACCCACGCCGGAGTACCGCGATGGCGCCCGCAGCACTAAGTGCGTCCTCCTCGTTGCTGGTGATGCTGTGACGGCGTTCCTGGTCGTGGCTTCCGGGGGGAGCCGAATCCACGAGCACATCCACGATGGCGTCGAGTTCCTCCAGTTCCCCCAGGTCCTCTTCGGGATGGCTCATAGCGGGGCCTGTTCATACGCCTGCACCAACGCGGCGTAGGCGGGCTGGTGCAGGAGTTCGTGGTGGGTGCCCTCCGCAGTGATGCGGCCGCCATCGAGCATGAGGACGCGATCGGCCAGCGCGATGGTGGAGATCCGATGGGCCACGATGACGGTGGTGGCGGCCACCGAGTGGCGTAATCCGTCAAGGATGGCCCGCTCCACGGTGGCGTCTACCGCCGAGGTCGCATCATCGAGCAGGAGGACGCGGGGTTGCCGCAGCAAGGCGCGGGCCAGGGAAAGGCGCTGGCGTTGGCCGCCCGACAGGGTGACCCCCCGTTCACCGAGTTTCTCGTCGAGCCCATGGGGCAGTCGTTCCACGAAGCTGCGGGCTTTGGCGATGTCGAGGGCGGCGAAGATCACGTTGTCGTCGATGTCCTCACCGAGGGAGAGGTTCTCTCGCACCGAGTCGGAGAAGAGGAAACTCTCCTGGAACACCAAGGCGGTGGTGCGGTGGAATTCGACCGGGTCGGTTTCGGGTAGAGGTACGCCGCCGATGAGGACCGATCCGGTATCGGGGTCCATCAGGTGGGCGATGAGGCTGCACAGCGTGCTCTTGCCGGAACCGGTGGCGCCCACCAGCGCCACCACCTCGCCGGGGGCGACGCGGGCTGAGACGTCATGGAGCACCGCGTCGGGGCCGTGGGTAAAGCTCACCGCATCGAGCACCACATCCAGCGGGCCGGCCGGGAGAGCCACGACGGTGGTGGGCAGCAACCGTTTGGGAGCGACGAGCACTTGCTGCACCCGATCGTTGGCCACCACTGCCCGTGGTAGCTCCTCGAGGAGGAAGCCCACGATGCGAAAAGGAAAGGCCAAAATACCAAAGAGCACCATGGCCTGCACAAGTTGCCCGGTGGTGATGGCACCACTGGCGAGTCGTCCCGCCCCGAGCCAGAGCAGAGCGATCGTCCCCAGGCTGGGCAAGGCGTCGAGCCCCGGTTCGAACCCGGCTCGCAGACGACCTACGATGAGCCGCTCCTGACGGAGTTGGTCGGCTTTGTCCTTGAGGCGAGCCACTTCGCGGGCCTCGAGGCCGAGCGTCTTTACCAGCAGGGTGCCTTCGAAGCTCTCATGGGCCACGGCCGACACGTCGCCCACCCGGGCCTGGGTGGCGGCGGCGGGGCCCTCCACCCGCTTGGTATAGGCCTTGTTGATCAGGGCCAGGCCGGGAAACAGGCCGACCGCCACCGCTAACAGCACGGGATCCACGAAGGCCAGCAGGGTCATCGAGATGATGATGATGATGAGCACCCCGATGGAGAACGGCAACGGCTGCATGGCGATGGTGGATCGTTCGCAGTCGGCGTCGGCATGGGCGAGTAGTTGGCCGGTGGGCTGATCATCGAACCAACTGAGGGGCACGGCGAGGTAGCGGTCCGTTACCCGTTTGAACCACAGCATCTGCATGCGCCGCTGGGCCATCTGGCCGAAGTAGCGGCGCAGTACCACGCCCACGATCCGCAGGAGCGAGGCGGCGATCACCGCGGCGGCAGCCAGGGCGACGGCACGGTTCGACACGCCCCCCTCCTCGAAGGCCGGGATGATTACCTTGTCGGTTATTCGGCCGATCACCACGGTGCCGCCGACCGCCATGACGGCAAACAATGTGGCCCCCACGATGGCGAGCGCGAACGGGCCAGCCTGGGCTCGCACAGACAACCAGAGGAGCGCACCGCCACGGCGCATCATCCCTGGCTTGGAATCGGCTGTTGTCACGGCCTCTGAACCTATCTGGATGGTGTTACAAATCTCGCATGACCGCCGAGGCGGGCGGTGGGCATCCTCAACCTCGCCAGAGTTGCAGCGGGGTCTGGTGGCGTGAGCCGCGAAAGGGGAGGTCCACCCAAGCGCTGGCTTGACCGGCGGAGGCGTAGGCAGCACAGACAAGGTCGAGGACCGAGCGCCCGAAGGCGGGGCCAAGCGTCGGTGCTCGGTGCTCTTGGAGGTCGAGGGCGAAGGATTCGATCTGCTGGAGGTAGCCGAATTCTTCGAGTTGAGCCGGTACCCCCTGGCTGGTGCCGGGGAGGGGCACCTCCACGCCGTTGCGTTCGAGGAGCGCGCGGGGGAGCAGTTCCATCCGCACCACCCCATCAGGGGCTGATATCTGGGCATCCCAGAGGGGGGAATCGGCGTGGCGCCAACTAGCGGTGACCCGGGCGAGCAGGCCGGTGTCGAAGTGGATCGTCACCTCGGCGTGCTCGTCTACCGGGTGGTCTGCTGCGCCGACGAGCGTGGCTCGTACCTCCACTGGTACCGCCGGGGCGGCCAGCACCAGGGCCACGGCGAGGGGGTGTACGCCGAGGTCGAAGAGCACACCGCCACCCCAGTCCTCGTTGAGAAAATCGCCCCAGGACGGGCGCCCTTGGAGGGCCCGCACTTCCACCAGATCGATGGCCTGCAACTGGGCGGTGTGGGTCAGGGCGAGGCGCACGATGGGGGCATGGAGCAGGTTTTCCCCGTAGGCGATCTGACCGCCGGTGGCCGCGGCGGCCACGAGTGCATCGGCGTCGGCCAGGGTGGTGCACAACGGTTTTTCGATGAGCACTCCCGCCCCGCGCTCAATGGCGTGCAGGGCGTGGTTGAGGTGGAGGGCAGGAGGAGTGCACACCACCACCCCGTGAGCATCGGCGGGGAGCTCGGCGTAGGTGCAGGGCTCGGCCCCCATTCGTTCAGCCGCCGCGCTCGCGCGGGCCGGGTCGCGGGACGCAACCTTGGTGATCTGTAGGCCCGGCACGTGGCTCGCCGCGTAGCCGTGGACGGCGGCAATCCACCCCGCACCGGCGAAGGCGAGATCCACGGTGGCAGGGGTGGTCATGGGTCGGTTCAGGTGCCGCGAAGTTTGGCCACGACCGGGGCCATCGTCTCCATCGTGTCGCCCTGGAACACGATGTAGGAGGCGTCCCACCGGTCCCGGCGGGCTTGGAGGGATTCCACGATCTCCTCGATGGTGCCAATGCACGCATGGGGGTAGGTGTGGAGTTCCGACACGGGGAGGCCGAAGAGGGGCGCCATCATCTCGGCGGTGCCTTCCCGGTCGTCGGTGACGATGGCCGCGAACTGCAAGAGGTTGATCTCGAGGTCGGCGTAACGGTCGCCGGCGGCTTCCCTCACCCAGCCGATCTTCTTATCGGTTTCGTCCGACGCGCCGTTCTGGGCCGCGGCGGCGTCTACGGCGCCGCTGTGGATCGACGGGTTGATCCCCACGATCTGGGCTTCGCGAGCGGCGATGGACAGCACGCGTCGGGCGCCACCCCCGATGATCAGCGGCGGGGGGGTCTGGGTGGGCTTGGGGAAGGCGTCGTAGTCGGTGATCGTGTAGTGCTCGCCCTGAAAAGAGAAGGGCCCGGGGGCAAAGCAGCCCCTGATCACGGCGATGCCTTCCTCCATACGCGAGACCCGCACACCGGGGGCGTCGTAGGTCATGCCAGCCTGGTCGTAGTCGCTTTTCATCCAGCCCGCCCCGAGGCCCACTTCGAGGCGACCGTCCGAGAGCACATCCATGGTGGCGAGTTCCTTCGCCAGCACCACCGGGTGCTTGTAGTCGTTGTCGAACACCAAGGCACCGATTCGAAGTTCACTGGTGGCGTCGGCGGCGGCCATCAACGCAGGCACCGGGGCCAGCTGGTCGCCGAAGTGATCGGGCATGAACAGGGTGGAGTACCCGAGGTCCTCGGCCGTCCGGGCGGCGGAAGCCCATTCGCTCCCCGAGGCGGCGGTACTGAGTTGGATGCCGAAGCGGAATCGTCGATCGTGGGCCACCGGGGCACGATACCGGGGGCGGGGGAAACGAGGGCGGTTCAGCCCAGGAGTTCCTGGCGGTGCTCACCGCCGGCCATGCCCGGTGGTGACGGGGATGGACCAGGGTGCATGGGTACGATGGGTGGGCTGCCCATGGTCAACATCTTTTCATTGTGCGATCTTTCCTCCGCTTCACTCTGATCACCGCGCTGGCGGGCCTCGGCCTCGCCATCGTTGCTGTGGCGCTGCTACCGGTCGCCCACTACCTGCGTTACGCCTCCACCTCGGTGGCGGGGGAGATCGTGCTCAGCCCCCTCGATCAGCGTTCGTACGTCTATGCCTCCGACGGTTCCGTGCTCACCACCTTTCGGGCCGAAGTGGATCGTCAGCCGGTGGCGCTGAGCACCATCCCAGCCGACACGATTGCGGCCGTGCTCGCGGTGGAAGACGCCGGGTTCTTCGGCCATACAGGGCTGAACCTGCGGGCCATGGTGCGGGCTTTGGTGCGGGACGTGGACTCGGGCCGGGTTGTGCAGGGTGGCTCGACGATCACCCAGCAGGTGATCAAGGCGGAGTACGGCAACGAGCAGACCATCAGCCGCAAAGCGCGCGAGGCCTTACTGGCTCGGCGGCTCGAGAAGGTCATGTCGAAGGCGGAGATTCTCGAGCGGTACCTCAACACGGTGTATCTGGGTAACGGCGCCTACGGGGTGCAGGCGGGGGCGGAGACCTACTTCGGCATCGGTGCCGCCGACCTCGACATCGGGCAGTCAGCGCTCCTGGCGGGGATGATCGCTAATCCCAGTGCCTTTGATCCGCTCCGCCATCCCGAGGACGCCAAGGCCCGGCGGTCGGTTGCTCTGGGTCGCTTGGTGGAGGTTGGCCGCTTGACCGATGTCGACGAGATCTATTTGGGGGCCACACCGCTCCCTACCGTGATCAATCAGGTGCTTCCGACGACCGAGGATTATTTCGCCGAGGAGGTCAAGCAGCAGTTGTTGGATGACCCGCAACTCGGTACTACCCCCGCCGAGCGGGAGTATCAGGTATTCCGAGGTGGGTTGAGGATCTACACCACCTTGGAGCCGCGAGCGCAGTTGCTGGCGGTGAACGCCCGCAACGAGGTGCTCGCGGCGGCGGCCCCGGCTGGTACGCCAGCGGGGCTGGTGCCGCTCGCCCCCAATCCGGAAACCGGCGCGGCGCGTAATGCCACCGCGGCGGTGGTATCGGTGGAGCCCGGCACGGGGGCGGTGCGGGCCATGGTGGGCGGCGCGGGGTTTGATCAGTACAAGTTCAACGTGACCACTCAGGGGCTGCGCTCCGGCGGCTCAACGTTCAAGATTTTTGTGCTGATGGCCCTTCTCGAACGCGGCTACAGCCTCAACGACAGTGTGAATGGCCGCGGGGCCTGCACCTTCACGGATATTCCCGGGATGGTCCCCAACCCCTACAAGGTGGAGAACTTTGGCAACAGCGGGGGTGGTAGCGGCACGATCACTTCGCAAACCCTGCGGTCGTCGAACTGTGCCTTTGTTCGACTGGGTCAGATCGTGGGGATCGACAACGTGGTTGAGCAGGCACGCCGCATGGGCGTCACCACCCCCCTCGAGGGTTTCGTCTCCACGCCGCTGGGCACCGAGGGGGTGCACCCGATTGAGATGGCGGCCGCGGTAGCGGCCATCGCGGCCGATGGGATGTACAACGCGCCGTACTTCGTGGAGCGCGTGGAGGATCCGGAAGGGAAGGTGGTGTTGGCCCACGCCCCTAATCCTCGTAGGGCCTCCTCGGCTCAGACGGCCCGCTTGGCCGCTGATGTGCTGGAGAAAAACGTGCAGAGCGGCACTGGCACGAAAGCGCGCATCTCGGGCCAACACGCGGCGGGGAAAACCGGCACCGCCCAAAATGCGGGTAACGGCTGGTTTGTGGGGTTCACTCCCTACATGGCCACCGCGGTGTGGATCGGCTCGCCGTCGGACAACTTCGAGGTGCGTATCGGGGGCACGGGTATCACCGGGGGTTCGTATCCGGCCGAGATCTGGGGGCGCTACATGCGGGCCTGGCATGAAGGTCTCCCCGAGAAAGATTTTGTCGACGCCGACCCGAGCAATCGATCGAGCCGCTATCTGGTGATGGATAGCCAGTTCGACTCCAGCGGCGGGGGCTACCGCAGCGAGGTATCCCCGCCTACCAGTCGCCCGGATCGGCCCGCGATCCCCACCGAGCCGACTACCTCTACTACCTCGAGCACCATCCCTCCCGACGACCCTCCTGCGCCCTCCACGACCGATCCGCCTCCCCCCGAAGAGATCGAGTAGCGCCATGTGTGAGGATGGCGTGTGATGAACGAGCCGCACCGATGAGTCGCTGGGACATTCTCTTGTCGGTGCAGGAGCACGACACACAGATCGACCAGGCGGTGCACCGGCGAATGGCCCTGCCGGCCCGGGGTGAACTCGACAAGGTGATGGTGGCGTTGGGGACCATCGAGCGCGAGGCGGCGGAGGTGGAGGGGCGCCGCCATGACCTGGGCCGAGATCAGCAGCGCCTCGAGGACGGAATCTCCACGCTGGTCGACAAGGCTGCCCAGCACGACAAGGCGCTCTACAGCGGATCGGTCACCAATCCCCGTGAGTTGCAGACAATGCAGGAGGAGATAGCGGCGCTCCGGCGGCGGATCAGCCAACTGGAGGACCAGGAACTCGAACTCATGGAGCAGATCGAGCCGCTGGATGCTGATCTGGTTCGTCTCGCCGATGCGCAGGGGGCCGGCGATGAGGCGGCGGTGTTGTTGCGGGCCAGCATCGCTGAGGCCGAGGTGAGTATCGACAGTGAGCTGGGGCGGCTTCGCTCGGAGAGGGCTGAACTATCCGGCGGGGTGGATGCGGAGTTGATCACGGAATACGAGACGCTGCGCACCCAAGGTGGCGGTATCGGGATCGCCCGACTGGTGGGGAGGTCATGCGGCGGTTGTCACCTCGGGCTATCGGCGGTAGAGGTGGATCGCCTGAAGAAACTTTCCCCTGATGAAACGGCCCACTGCGAGGAGTGCGGTCGCCTCTTGGCGCGCTGACGTGCTGTTCTGGTTTGTCGGCCCGTCGATTCTCATTGTGTGGGCGGTTTTTGGGAGCCCGTCGGTGGACTATCGGTTGGTGGCCCTCGGCAGCATCGTGCCCCTCGGCGAGGTTCCTCTGGGGGGGCCGCGCCTGGCCCATAGCCTGAGCGGGGCGGCCATCGTGTTGGCGGTGGTCATGCTGGGCGCCAGGGGTCAGCGTCGGCGGCAGCGGCGCTGGTTGGGTCTGCCGATTGGCATGCTGCTTCATCTGGTGCTCGACGGGGCCTGGGCCGACACGCAGGCGTTCTGGTGGCCGTTCTTCGGCACGGCGTGGTCGACTGCTTCCCTCGGTGAGGGGGGGCGGGGGTTGGCTCTGAACGGGATGTTTGAATTGGTGGGGTTGGCGGCCTGTGGCTGGGGGTACCACCGGTTCCGTCTGGAGGAACCGGCGCGCCGCCGTGTGTTTCTGCGCTCCGGTCAGGTTGGCCGAGACATCATTCCGCCGTGGTGAAGGACCCATGCTGATCATCCTTCGTCACGGTCGCACCGAGGCCAACGCGTCGGGGCTTTTGCAGGGGCGCCGGATCGATCCGGGCCTCGATGCCCTAGGGCAGCGCCAGGCGGTGGCCCTGGCGGCGGCGCTTCCCGGCGTGGTCCGGGTGGTGGCGAGCCCCCTCCGACGGGCGCAGGAGACGGCGGCGGTCTTTGGCCTTCCGGTGGAGATCGATGAGCGCTGGATCGAGTTGGATTACGGCACGCTCGATGGCACCCCACTCGCCGAGGTTTCACCGGCCCTATGGGCCACCTGGCAGGCCGACATCAACTTTCGCCCCGGGGGAGGGGAGTCCCTGGCCCAACTGGGGGTGCGGGTGCGAGCGGCGGCGGAAGATCTCGCAGCGTCGGCGGCGGGCTCGGATGTGGTGGTGGTCACCCACGTATCGCCGATCAAGGCGGCCATGGCCTGGGCTCTGGGCGTGGGCGACGATGTGGCGTGGCGATCGTTCGTGGCTCCGGCCTCCATTACGAGGGTGGCCACCTCGCCCCGAGTGTCGCTCCAGGGGTTCAACGATACGGCCCATTTGGAAAGTCACTGATCAGCGCAGGGGCCCAGCCTTCGACGAAACGGACGGGAATGTACGATGATGGAGGATGCGTTGGAAAAGAGGTGACCTACGTCGACCCGAGCCCGATCTCCATTCAACCGGCAGTGGTGGGCATGTTGATTTGGAACGCGGCGTCCATGAGTTGCGCATGCTTCAACACTTTGGGATGACGCCGTCGTCGGACATTCTGGATGTGGGTTGTGGGATCGGAAGACTGGCCCATGAGTGCGCGTCGTACCTGGATGACGATGCCACTTATGCCGGTCTCGACATCGCGCCGGTTCCCATCGACTGGTTGAACACCCATTACGCGCCCCGGCTTCCCGGCTTCCGTTTCGATCTGCTGGATGTCCATAGCGAGCGATACCGTCCCGACGCCGGGGTGAGTCCGGAAACGGTGCGCCTTCCCTACGACGACGATTCCTTCGATGTGGCGTGCGCGTATGAGGTGTTTATGCACGTATCGCTTCAGGGGATCGCCAACTACCTGCATGAGATCGCTCGGGTGCTGCGTCCCGGCGGTCTGGCGGTGCTGACCTTGGTGGCGATCTACCCGGGTGAGCCGACGCTGGAAAACAGGTCCCGGCCCTACGTGGAGATTTCTCCGGGGGTGCACACGATCTTCCCCAGGAGGAAGAACATGTCGATGGCCTATGACGTCGGGGTCTTCCGCTCGATGCTGGCTGACGCTGGTCTCAATGAAGTGGAACTCATCCAGGGGAACATGCACATCCCGATTGCTGAGCGACCCGGACAGGGGCTTGGCGCGGGTCCGATTCCGGAGCTATTCCATGCCTGTGACCTGTTTGCCGTGCGCACATCCCCCTGAGGCCCGCCCGCCCGGGGGTTGGTCCCTCCGGGGTCAAAGTTGGGTCAAAAGGCCCTAGCGCCAGGGGAATTGAACGAGGAAGATAAGCGCACGTCGCTTCTGCTTCTCCGTCGCTCTCCTCATAAGCGAGGGAGAAGCAGAGCGGCCTTCACCCGGCCTGACCGCTGCACCCGAAAGGGCATCGGCATGGACCAGTCCAGCGTCGGCGTGCTTGACGCCATGGTGGGGGTGGGTGCTCTCCTCGGCGGGTTCGTAGCGCTGGTGCTGGCCACACGGGGCCGGCTGGCCGTTGACTTCGGCGTCGGCGTAGTGCTGTGGTCGGCGCCTCTGCTGCTCATCGTGGTGTGGCCCCGGCTGGGCCCAGTGCTCGTCGTCATGGCGATCCTGGGACTGGGCAACTCGCTCGTCGACATCAACGCCTACACGATCATGCAACGCCTGGTATCGGACGAGGTGATGGGCCGAGTCTTCGGCGCGCTCGAGAGCGCCCTCATCGCCGGGATGGCTCTGGGATCGCTGGCGATGCCGCTGCTGATCAACACCATCGGGCTACGCCCCGGATTGCTCGTCCTCGGGGCCTCCGTGAGCAGTGTGGCGATCGCCTCGTTCGGAGCGCTACGGCGCATCGATCGCGTCGCCCTCGCCCCCGATGGCCTCGAGCTCATCCGTTCGGTGGCGCTGTTCGCGCCGCTGCCCGAGCGGGGGATCGAGCGGTTGGCGCGGTGCTCCGAGGTGGTGACGATTGCGGCGGGTCAGGAGGTGTTCCACGCCGGCGACAGCGGCGATCGGTTCTACGTGATCGCCTCGGGTGAAGCGGAGGTGGTGATCACCGAGGAGCGCAGCGCACTCCTCGGGCACGGAGGGAGCTTCGGCGAGATTGCCCTTCTGCGTGACGTTCCCCGCCAGGCCACGGTACGGGCCACCTCCGAGCTTGTCTTGCGGGCCATCGATCGCCGCGTGTTCCTTCAGGTGGTGACCGGACACGGCGAGACCGAGGCGCAGGCCGACCGGATGATCGCTCGCCTGCTGCTGGGTGACATCTAGAGGGGTCGCCTCGGAAGGCGCGGTTGCCAGGTGGCCACCCCGCCAGCTTCCGCGGCGACGCTGGAGCGACTGGCCACTCGTACGCCCGCGACTGAGACGTCCGCTACCGACGAGCAGATGAGAGGGAGGACGAACCAGGCTACCGACCAGCCGAGCACGAGATCACGAGCAATCCACCGCGGTTCTCATGAGCCGAGGCACGCCTCCGGGCGTGCGTTGCTGCCGGAGTGCCCCTGGCGTGAGCGTCCCCGATCGCAGGACCAAGCGCCACGGAGGCTTTGAGCCGCTGGGGAATGTCAGCCAGAGGTGAATGCGCACGTCCTTCGTCCGCGCGGGCGGGAATCGATGAGCAGCGCCATGCCCGACGAGCCCGACTTCACCAACCGGGTCCAAGAACGCGTTCACGTCTGCACGTGTCCAGGTGCTCACGTCACTCGCCTTGGAGGGCCTGCGCGGTGCCGGTCCGGCGTGTGCCGCGGGCGGCGACGAGCGCGATGAGGTTGCAGCCGAGGAAGGTGCCACCGACGATGAGGACCAGGGCGACTCCTGGGACCACGGCCTGATCGATGACGGCCGTGGAGGAAGCGACTGCAGACCAGGCGTTGGTCCCGAGGATGATCCCGACAGTGACTCCCAGGAGCGTGCCCACGATGGCGATGAACGTGGCCTGCCAGAGGAGCATGGTCCGGATGTCCTGGGGCCGAAACCCGAGCGTCGCGAGCACCGCGAGATCGCGCCGGCGAGCGTTGATGGATACCCACAGGCCGTGCCCGACCGCGAGCAGCCCGACTGAGGCGGCGAAGGCGGCGAGCAGGAAGGGCAGCATCCCGACCTGTTCGAGGTTGCGGACCCTGGCGACCCGAAACGGTGTGATGAGCTCACCGCTCCGGCTGTAGTCGCCGAGCACGGCTGGGCTCGTTCCAGGGGCAAGGTCGATCAGGGCTGCTGCGCCGTACTCAGGTGCACCGATCTGCTCGGCGGTGGCCCGAGTGATCGACATTGCAGAACCGATGTCGGCATTGTTCCCGAGCTCTGGGAAGGTGGCTGAGCCGACGATCACGAGGTCTGCTTCCCGAGCGGACCGGACACGCTGACGGTGTCTCCGAGGGAGAGGTCTCCTCCGCGCAGGAGGTCCGCGCCCAGCGCGATCTCATCGTCGGCCAGTGGAGGGCGACCGGATCGCATCGTCGGATGCAGACGTCCGCCGTCGGGATCGAACGCATAGGCCTCGAACGCGTGGCCGTCGATCTCGATCTCGACCACCGCAACCCACGCAACCTCGCCGACCGCATCGTCCTCCATCAGCGGCGCAAGTGATCGTCGGAAGGAGTCGAGGTCAGCATCGCCGCTGTCGATGACGGCGTCGAAGCTCCAGCCCTGCAACGAGGCAGTGTCGAGCAGGTGCGCCAGCGAGGCCCCGAAGGTGGCGATCGCCACCACCCCCGCAACGCTGATCACGCAGGCCACCAAGGCGGATCGCGAGGCCACCCCACCGCGACTGCTGAACGGAACGAGCGCCGCGTCACCGCCGAGGCGGACGCGGGGCGGCAGCGACCGGAGCAGCCGCCGTGTGCGCACGGCTCGGTGTTCTCGGTCGGCCTTGTCGCGATGCCACCACGCCAAGGCGACACACGCCCCGCCAACGGCGAGCGCCCAGAGCGCGACCGCGCCCGCAACGACGATGGCATCGAGATGAAGGCCCCTGATGGGATCGGCGGCGCGAGCAAAGCCTGTGGGGATGAGCGGGGAGGCCAGGAACGCCAACCCGGCGGCAACCAGGCCGCTGACGGCGACGACCGGCAGGGCAAGGACCCCACCCAGCGTGATCCGCTGGCGCGGCCGAACACCGATCGCCACGAGGACCGGCAGGTCGATCAACGCTCGATCGATGAGGCGGCTGAGGGCCTGCACCACGGCGGCCAACGTGGCGAGACCGGCGACGGCGGCGAGGAGGCCGAGCCCGATCGTCTGCACCGCGAGGGTCCGCTCCGTGCTGGTGGCCTCCTCGTCGCCGGAGGCCTGTGCAACCACGTTGCGACCCAGCGCCGTGCTCGCCGCGCGAAGGAAGGCCAGCAGTTCCTCGTCGCCCCCGTCGAGGCGGACGAGCACCGACGGCTGGGGACCTAGCTCTAGCTGCTCTTCACGCGCATCGAGGAAGGCCTTGCTGAGCAGCATCGAGGGGTTCCCGGAGTTGGCACCCACATCGAAGATGCCCCGCACCACACCGACGACCGTCGCCTCACCGATCGGGCTCGACTCCTCGAAGCCGGAGACAAGCTCGACCCGCTGGCCGGCCCGCAGGCCGGCTGCCTCGGCGAGGGCCTCGTTGACGACGACCTCGTCGCTGGCTCCTGGATCTGCGAGTCGACCGCTGAGGACGAGGGGCCGATACACCCGAGCCAGGATGTCGGGGTCGAGACCGACGAACGCCCCGCCGTCCACCCCTGGTCTCAACGAGCTAGGCGTGACCGGCGTGTAGGTGAACCGAGCTACGCCGGTCACCTCCGGGATCGCCCCCAGCGTCCGCACGTCTCCGTCATCGAGCTCGGTCCCGTCGAGCAACACATCGGGAGCGAGCGTTGCCTGCCTCAACCGGGTGTACGCGGTGTCGGCCCGCCGAGCGCCGTTCGCGGCCGTCATCGCCAGCCCCAGACCGAGCCCTCCGAGGATCGCCACGACGAGCAGCGCCAAGCCCTGGCGACGCAGCATCGAGCGCGAGAGCGCCCAGGTCGCGCTCACGACTGATCCAGCGAGGTCACCGGATCATCTCAACACAACAGGGGTGCACTCTTGGAGGGTGCTAGCACCCGTCCCCCGAGAAGGCCTCCACCACCTCGGCGACAACTAGGCCAGAAGGTCCGCCTGGTCCCATGCCTCACGACCCGGGTGAGTGTCGAGCGGGCTGTCTTCCTGATCCTCGCTGCCCTTCTCTGAAGGTGCCAGCATCCCTGCCGTCAGTGCGCCCCAGATCGGAGAGACTTGGGCGGACGCCGGTTGGTGATCGGCCTGGGAGGCCGGTACCAGGCCCGCCACCGCCCATTGGGTCGTCGCTCGATGCTGGCCATCCGGCCTCCCGCTCGATGCGCGCCACGCCAGCGGGGAACACGGTCCGCCGATTCTCCGACCAGGGGAAACAGCCCAGACAGGGATCTACCGATATCTACGGTCTTCGACTGCTCTTGTGTCCAAACTGTGTCCACTCTCGGTCAGGCGACAGAGCGGCGGGGCCATCCGCCGACCGCACCTATGCAGGATTCGGCATACTCGGCAGAGTGGGACGGCCCGACGACACCGTGGACCACGGCGGCGTGGTGCTCGTGTCGCCCGTGGGCGAGGTCGACGCACGCATCGCGACGAAGCTCTCCGTGCTCGAGACCGCGTTCCTCGCGCAGCGCCGAGCGCTCATCCCCACGGCGCCTAGCTCCTAGGACTGCAGCACGTCCCGCAGCGCCAGGAACTGCTCCAGGTTGAGCCAGTAGATCGCCGACTTGATGTCGCCGACGGCCTTGGCCTCCTCGATCGTGCGCCCGTCGTAGAACGAGAACACCCCGTCGATCCCTGGGTAGCGCAGGATCGCCTCGTTGGTCTCGAGGCCACCCGTGAACCACGAGTTCTCGCCGAGCAACAGGGGCTTGCCGGTCAGGTTGAACGAGTCGAGCATCGCACGGTCCGCGGCGATCGACGCCGCATCCCCGTCCTTCCCGCTCGGGTACATGTGCACGGTGATGAAGTCGAGGTTGCTCGCGAGGTTCTTCGCCGCGAACGGACCGTCGCTGATCGGCAGCTGCCCGACCGTGATGAGGTGGTGCCGGTCGTAGGTGCGGATGGCCCCACTGAGGTGCGACACCCAGTCGCGCACCACGCCGACCTGCGAGGCTTCGGGCACGCCCTTGGCGATCACCTGGACGAAGTTGTAGCCACCGAAGAGCCCGCCGTACCAAGGGGGGTTCGGGTCGGCCGAGATGACCGGCTCGGAGGTGAGCTCGTACGACATGATCGCCGGCGAGCTGGCACCGACGCGCGCGAGCTCGCGCCAGAACAACATCTGCACCTCCCACCGCGCCTGGTTGGACATCGCGTCGTACCAGGCGGGCGCGCTGCCCGGTAGCCAGACGAGGTTGCCGGTCACGTCGAGCTTGAGCCCGAACTCCTGCGCGAGCGCGAGGAGGTTGGTGTACGCCGTGAGCGTCGCCGGTCGGATGGAGACCTTGCCGGCGGCGTCGCGCTGCACGAAGTGGAAGAGCTCGAGGTGCAGGCGCGCGGCGTTGAAGCCCATCGCCCGAACCTCCGTGAAGTCCTGGCGGATCGCCTCGAGGCCCTTGGACGGAGTCTCCAGGTACGTGCTCGTCCCGTTCACGCCGAACGCTTCGTGGTTGCCGCCGTAGGGATGGAACGGCACGCCGTTGAGCGTGAAGCTCGAGCCCTGCATGCCGACGAAATCCGCCGGCGTCGGGAGCGTGGTGAAGGTGGTGACGTTGGAACACGACCACGCCGTGACACCGTCGTACTGGCCGCACACGCGGTATTGGTAGGTGGAGTTGGCCGCGAGGCCGGCCGCGCGCGCCTCGAACTCGTACTTCGTCGGCGTCGCGCCGCACGACGTGGACATGGCGGGGAAGTTGATCGACCCCGCGACGGTGCCGCTCCCGGCCTCGAGCGTCGCCAAGCTCGTGGAGTACTCGAAGCGTCCCACGCCGCCGGGATGGCAGGCGGGATAGCCCTTCGCCATGAGTCGCGCCGACGTCGAGCCGACCTCGCGCGGCGGCAGCGTGTCGGCGTAACAGCCCGTGAGCAGCAGCGCGCAGGCAGCGAGCGGCGCAAAGTCCGCTGGGACGTCGGTCCAGATGGAGTCGACACCAGTCCCTGGTGCGTACCAGAACAGGTCTGAGGTTCCGTTACCGTTGAAATCGCCGGCGAAGGGCCGGTAGGTGGTTCCGAGGACACTCCCTGGCTTCGATGAGAAGTTGCCGGCGCTGGTCGCGGTCCAGAGGTAGTCAGTCGGAAGGCCGGGTGCGTGCAGCATGATGTCGTCGCGTGCGTCGCCGTTGTAATCACCGACGACTGGCCGGTAGGCGCCGTTGATCGATCTGGGGTAGCTCGAATGGGCGCCGCCAGCCGAATAGGTCCAGAGGTAGTCGGCCCCGGTACCGGGCGCGTACCAGAGGACGTCGTCGTACCCGTTGCCGGTGAAGTCACCGACGACCGGCGTGTACGTCCCGTTGATCGAGGTCGATCGGCTGGTGTGCGAGCCGCCAGGGCCATAGGTCCAGAGGTAGTCGCCGCCGGTCCCCGGCGCATACCAAAGGATGTCGTCGAAGGCATCGCCGTTGAAGTTGCCAGCCACCGGCACGTACCTGCCGCTGATGCCGGTGGCGCGACTCACGTGGGTGCCTCCCGCGCCGTAGGTCCAGAGGAAGTCCGCCGCGGTCCCCGGCGCGTACCAAAGGATGTCGTCGAAGGCATCTCCGTTGAAGTCACCGACGACGGGGAAGTACGTCCCGATGATGGACGTTCCGCGGGTCGTGTGCGTGCCGCCGGGCCCGTAGAACCAGGTCGAGTCAGCAATGGTTCCTGGCGCGTACCAGGTGATGTCGTCAACGCCGTTCCCGTCGAAGTCCCCAACGATTGGGATGTAATTGCCGTTGACCGTCGGGTGGAGAACCGCTGCATAGGCAGATGGCGCACCGCTCAGCGTCGCAGCCCCAATGACCACAGCACCAACGACCCAACGCCAACCAAACGTTCCCGTCCCATCCCGCGGCGCGCGACGACTTCTCAAGAACCTTCCCATGCCAGCGACATTCTAGCCCACGCGCCGACCGGGGCCGCACCCCATGCCGACAACAGCGGAACGCTACATCAACGCTGGCCGAGGCCGCCGCCGTAGGCAGGACCCAGGGAAACGCGTGCCAGGGCCGAACACAACTGCGGGAGCGAGACGCGACACGTCTCCCCGCGCGGACCCAAGTGGCACCATGTGTGCGACGAGGAGTTCAGCGGACCAGCTCAACCAAGCCAAGCTCGACGGTGCGGCAGGTCGCGTGCCGGCAGTCCTCCGGGTTCACCAGGTCGCCCACCTCGACCTACGCCACCGTGCAGGGTGGCTGGTGCTCTGGGAGCGATCGACGAGCTGGTGCGCGCCCAGGACAACCGCGACGACTGGACGATACGACGCTGACCTTGGCCATCCGCGAGGCGGGTCGGAGAACGACGTGAGCCTGCACGGCAACCATCCGTCGAGCGTGTACTCCAGCATCACCCCGAGGTGGTGGTAGCGCTCGGCCTTGGTCTCAGGCTGTTCGGCTGCAAGTTGCCCGGCGGGGCGCCGTGGGGCGAACGGGCCAGACGCGGAGACGGCAGGGCGAGCTGGGGATCACACGACGGTGGGTGGGGCGACCCCGGAGTCGGCAGCCGTCGGCGGCGGGATCAGCCGGTGTAGCTGGGCACCGCTGCGGCTGGAACGGCCGCCGGAGGCGCGGTGGGCACGGTGGTGGGCGGTGGCGGTGGCGGTGGCGGTGGCGGTGGCGGTGGCGGTGGGGGCTCTGCATCCGTGACCCCGACGTTGAAGCTGGCAGCGAAGGCGTTCTCGGCGTTGAGGATGGCCGGATCGATCGTGGAGGCGACGCTGACGCCGAGGGCCGCCCAGAAGCATCGGTTGGGGTCCGGTACCACGGAGGTCACGAGGTTGGCGGCCGACAGAGTGAGCACCTCTGAGACGGGATCGAACGCCCCGGTCATGTGGGCAGGCATCGAGTAGTTGCAGGGCGCGACGCTGACCGGGCCGCTGCCGAATGCATCGAGGGTGAGAAAAGCAATCACGAGCTCCGCGTCGAAGGTGGCCTCGTTGGTGACGAGGTCCACGACTCCAGTGCCGTCCACGGGCTGCTGGAGCTGCAGCCCGACCGTGGCCGGCACGGGTTTCTCGCCGAAGGACGTGGTGACCGGGAAGATGAACTTGCCCACCAGATCGCCCGTGTCCGGGTCCCACGTCCCCTGGAAGACCGTGTCTGTCAGATTGCTCGTGGCGGTCGGGGTCGTAAAGGTGCCGGTGACCGGCGCCGACACCGGTCCGGGGACAGCCTCCGCCGGTAGGACCATGCCGCCGACGGCCGTGCCGACCACGAGTAGGGCAACGGCGAGCCGGAGGTTCAGCCGTCGGGGGAGATGTCGAGAACGCACAAGAACCTCCAGGTTCGCACGAGAGGAGACGTCGCCGCCCCGTCCTGCCACGTCGTGTCCGCCGTCATGGCTAGACGCGTCTCGCTCCGTGTGCAAACCACGAGCTCGGCCACCGCTTTGGCCTGATCGAGCCGCCCGGCGGGGATGCGGTCGACGCGGCGAGCCCGTCGGCGCGTTCGCGCGCTTCTCGGGCCACGGCGCACGGACCCCGGCCGACCCCTTCGATCCGATCAGTGGGCCGCACCGATCACGAGGGACCCGGCCGAACGATCGGCGTGCCTAGCCGGAAGTGAGGCCGTCAGGTTGAGTTCGCCGCGCAGCACCGGCCGCGCGGCGGGCACGGGCGCGTGTCGACGCCCCGAGATCATCCAAGTCCGACCCGCGCTGTCCCCGTGCGGCAAGCGGTCGGAATGCCAAAGACCGCGGCATCGGTTCGTACCGTCCCCATGCCGAAGGTCGTCAGCCTGGCGCTCGCGGCCCACCTCGAGGTACACCCGGCGGGGGAACACGGCCTGATCTTCACTGGCCCGGACGGGACAGCGATCAGGCGGACCACGTTCTCGGACGTGTGGCGTCAAGCCGTCTCAGACTCGGGGATGCCAGCCGGCACCAGGTTCCACGCTCTCGGCCACTTCTACGCCAGTCTCCTGATCCGCCACGGGGAGTCCGTGAAGGTCGTACAGGCCCGCCTAGGGCACGCCAGCGCCGCCGAGACGTTGGACACCTACGCGCACCTCTGGCCCGACTCAGAGGACACCACACGCGCCGCGATCGACGCGGTACTCGGATCGTCGCGTGTCCAAACTGTGTCCACTCCGGGTGGTGCCGGGACATAATCCCTGTTCAGCGGGTTGGTGACGGTGAGTCGGCTTGTAGGCGGGGTTCTGTCCCTCGGCTTGCGCCTCAGGGGTGGCCATCCATCTGTGCGGTCTACCTGGGGAGATCGGCCGGACCGGCCCTCCCACGTTTGACCTTGCTCCGGGTGGGGGTTGCCTAGCCGCCGGGGTCGCCCCCGACGCTGGTGCGCTCTTACCGCACCGTTTCACCCTTGCCTGTGCCCGGTTACCCGGGCCATCGGCGGTCTGCTTTCTGTTGCCCTGAACCAACAGGTCACCCCGTCCTGGCTCGCACCAGCACCCTGTCCTTCGGAGCCCCGACCTTCCTCGACGTGGTCAAGCCACGCCGCGGCCACCAGGCCGACTCACCGTCGGGGCCAGTCTCTCGCGGTTGGTCCTCCACCGCCAACAATGCGACACCGGGGCGGCGGCGCGCTCAGCCGGAGAGCACTGCGCCCTGGATGGACGCGACAGGATTCTCACCGGGGAAGAAGGCCCGATCATCCGGGAACACGGCGGGCGCCGGCAGGCTCTGGCCGGCCACGATGAGCACGGCGGCGTGGCGAGCCTCGATCCCCCCGATGGTCATGATGGTGGAGCGGTAGGGCATCGAAGACAGGGCCCCTCCGGCGTAGACGTAGGTCTGGGCCGCCGCCAACTCCAGCTCCAGCGCAATCTTTACGAGAGCGGCTTCGGTGGTGGCGGCGTTGAGGGCAGGCTCCACCAGGGCTTTGAAGATGGCCTCGTTGGCGTCGCTCACCGGCTTGCCACCCACCGCTTTCACCACTTTGTTCACGGCATCGAAGTGGGCCTGGTGATGGCTCTGGAACAATTTGGCCGTGTCGACGATCGCCGGGGTGGTCAACAGGCCACTGTCGAGAGCCGATTGGTACGTGTCGATCGCTAGTTTTTCGATTGACGCCGCCGTGCGGGCGAGAGCGATATCGAGATTGTCGGCCAGTTCGGTCGTGGTGGTTTCCGCGGCGCTGCCCCCACCGGCTCCGCTATCGCTGTCGCTACCGCAGGCAGCCAACACGGCCGCGCCCATAATGGCGCTGGCGCCGAAGGCAAAGAACTGGCGCCGCCCCGGAGCGGGTACCCCGAGGACGGCGGCTTTTTCGTCGGTCGACAGGTTGCTGCCACCGCTCAGGATGCGGGCGAGGGCGTCGTACCACTTCGGCATAACCGCCTGGTTGTCGGCGTCGATCGCCTGCAGCGTTCGACGCATCTCGTCACGGTTCAGATCCATCTGATCGTTCTTCCTTTCCATCGGGGGTGCGTCGGTGCTCAGGAGAGCAGGATCGGGTCGAATCCGGCCAACGGGTCGGTGCCGTCTCCCAGGTTGGCGGTCTCGAAGGCCCCGGTGGGGAACAGCATGTCGGCCGTGCCCCCCAGGGCCAGTGAGATCACCGTGGCATGTTGTGTTTCGATCGGCAGGATCGTGGACGTACGGGCCGCGTAGGAAGGATCGGTGAGCAGGGCCAGAGCACCCACATAGGTGTAGGCCACCTGGTTCTCGATCACCCGGCCAAAACCGAGGATCTGGGTTGTCAACGCGTCGCCGGGTTGGCCGGCGGCGATCAACGAGAGACTCGGGGCGATGCCCTTCATCAGTTTGGGGTTGGCCTCGGGCTGGGCGTCGTCGCCCGCCAGAGCGGCGAAGGCATCGGCGTGGTCCTGATGATGGCGGGCGAACAAGGTGGCTACCTCGAGCACCGCGCCGGAGAGTTTTGGCGCCACGGCGGTGTAGACCGCCACTGCCGCCAGTTCGATGCCCTGGGCGTACCCCGCAATGGTGGTGTCGGTGAGGCCTTCTTGGGCGGCCGCCATCCCGCTGCCAAGGTAGGACAGCGTGGTAACGCCACCGCCCCCCACCAGCAGGGTGCCGCTCAGCCCCGCTAGCCCCGCCTTCTTGAGGAAGGACCGCCGCGCTCCGAGATGCAACTCGGCCGCCTCGGGGGCGAAGTTCCGCATGGCTTCGTGGTGCATGTCGTCGACATCGTGGGCGAGATGACGGAGTTCGTGGTCGCTGATCGGCACGGCGCTGCCTCCTGGGGCTTGGGTGGGATGGGAATAAGAGACGGTGGGCATGGCGGTATGGGGCATCTCGACGGTGACAGTTTCGCGGTGGTGAGCACAAGCCGTGGCCGTCGGTGAGGGTTCAGGGGCGCGCGAGCCGGGGGCAGCATCCAGGGTGGTGGTGGGCCACATCTTGCGAGCAGGGAACACGGTGTCAGAACTCCAGGCCGGAGAGTTCAGGAATCCAGCCCGCCGCCCGTTCGCAGGCGGCGCGCCAGCGGTCACGATCGGTGGGGGCCCCCGGGGCGATGACCTGCTTGGGCGACCACGTGGACGCGATGTCGTCCCAACCTCCCCAGGTACCCACGGCCAACCCGGCGAGGAACGCCGCCCCCAGGGTGGTGGCCTCCCTCACGGGGGAGACCTCCACGGGGCGCTGGGCGGCGTCGGCCAACGCCTGGAGGAACGTGGGATTTTCCGTCATCCCACCGTCAACGCGCAACGACGGGATCGTCACGCCGCTGTCCTGCTCGGCGGCTTCCACCAGATCGGCGCCGCGCTGAGCGACGCCTTCCAGCACCGCCCGCACGATCTCTGGCCGACCGCTACCGCGCGTGAGTCCCAAGAGCGCGCCGCGAGCACCGTAATCCCAGCGCGGCGTGCCCAGCCCGAGCAGAGCGGGAACGTAGACCACGCCGTCGCTGGTCTCGCAGGCACTGGCCACCGTGTGGCTGTCGGCCGCAGTGGTGATGATCCCGAGGTCGTCTCGCAACCACTCCACGTTGGTCCCGGCCGAGAGCATCATCGCTTCCACCCCCCAGGTGGTGATGCCGTCTTTGCGCCAGGTCACGATTGGGAAGCAGCCGTGGTGTCCCTGCCGGTCGAACCGAGGTCGTTCCTCACCGAGATGAACGTCGAGCATGCCGCCGGTACCAAAGGTGATCTTGGCGAGACCGCGCCGCACCCCGCCTTGGCCGATGAGGCTGGCTTGTTGGTCGCCGATCAGGCTGGCGATGGGTGGAGCCCCCGCCAAAGTCGTTGCTCGGCCGAGCACGCCGGCGCTATCCACCACGGTGGCCATCGCGGCCGAAGGGATGCGCAAGGTCTCGAGCACCGTTTGGTCCCATCCCGTGGCGTCACGCCGGAGCAGGCCGGTAACGGCCGCGTTAGAGGCATCGGTGACGTGCACCGCCCCCTCGGAGAGGTGCCAGGCCAACCAGGTATCCACTGTCCCGACGCAGAGGTCGCGGGTGCGTTCAGGATCGGCCTCGTCGAGGAGCCAGGCCGCTTTGGTGGCCGAGGCGTTCGGCGGTACCCGGATGCCGTTGGCTTGCAACGTGAGGCAGGTGCCCACGGTACGCAGGTCTTGCCAGCCCACCCCCGGCCCCACGGGCGCGCCGGTGGCGCGGTCCCATACGATAGTGGAGGCGCGCTGGTTGGCAATGCCCACAGCATCCACCGGGCCCGCTTCGGCCAGCACCGCCCGGGCCAGTTCCACGGCGGCGGCCGCCATGGCGCTGGCGTCGAACTCCACCAGGCCCGGAGCCGGGGAGTAGGGGAGCAACGGGCGATGAACTTCAGCGGCGATGGTGGCGTCGGGGCGCACCACGGCTGCCCTGAGGCCGCTGGTGCCCACATCGATCACGAGGATGCTCATGGCGGCGTTCTCCCGGGCCTGTGCGTCAGTAGCCGGAGGGGCCGAACGGAGACGGGAGTCCGAGCTTGCCCGGGTTGAGAATGCCCCGGGGATCCAGCGCCGCTTTGGTGGCCGCCAGCACCGCGAAGGCCGGCCCCAGGGCCTGGGCCACGAAGCGGCTGCGATTGAGGCCCACGCCGTGGTGGTGCGAGAGGGCCCCGCCGCCGTCGAGGACCGCCTGCGTGCCGGCGTCCCAGGCGGCTCGGTAGTAGCGGTCGCGGTCGTGCGGTTCGACCTTGGCGGCGAAGGTGAAATACAAACAGCCGCCATCGGGGTAGCTGTGCGACTGATGTGCCGACGCCGATACGGTGCCCTCCACGCCGGTCAGCGCCGCGATGACGGCGGCGTAGATGCCCGGGAGATCGCGCCAGCGGCCGACCACCTCCATCGTGTCGAGCACATAGCCACGGGTGATGAGTGCCTCCAGCGCGGCCACGTCATTGCGGTGCTCGAGCCAATGGGCCACATGCTCCACGTTGTCCGCTCGCCCCCCTTCACATCCGTGCTCGACAACACCCATGGTGCTGTCCACCAGGGCGGTGTCGCCTTCGTCGAGCACGAGCAACAACGCCCGGTCGCCCGTCGTGTAGGTGCGGTCAGCTTCGGCGGGGTCGTAGAGGCGCAGCACAGCCGGATGGGCGCCCCGCTGAATGATCTGGCGCATGGCGCCGAGTCCCTCATCGAAACTGGCGAAGCTGTAGGCGGCCCGACGCTCCGCCACAGGGGCAGGATGGAGGCGGAGACGGGCGCCGGTGATGATGCCCAAGGTGCCCTCCGAGCCCACAAACATCTGGTTGAGATCCGGGCCAACCGCCGCCCGGGGTGCCCCACCGGTAGAGATACGGCTCCCGTCAGCCAGCGTCACGTCCAGACCCAATACCATGTCCTCGATTTTTCCGTACCGCCCCGAAAGTTGGCCGGCCGAGCGGCACGCCAGCCACCCACCCACCGTGGACAGTGCCACCGATTGCGGCCAGTGGCCGAGGGTGAGGCCGTAATCAGAACGCAGGGTGTGCTCGAGGTGATCCCCGAACGTGCCGGGCAAGACATCAAGCACGAGCGAGGTTTCGTCTACCTCCACGATGCCGGTGATCCCGCATAGATCGAGCACCACGCCACCGTGCACCGGCACCGACGCGCCGCACACACCACTGCGCCCGGCGGCCGCGGTAACGGGAATACGGGCCTCGTTGCACAGCGCCAGGATGGCCGCCACCTGGTCAGCGTGGTGGGGTTGCACCACGGCGGCGGCCCGGGCGGCCACCTGGCCGTCGAGCGCCCAGATCATGGCCTGGGGCCACCAGTCGCGGCTGGCCTCGCCCACCACATCACCATCGATGGTGGTGGGGGCAATGGCGGCGAGTTGGTCCACGATCTCGGTCGGGACGGGGACGAAGGCACCATCGAGGTGGGCGGCGGCGGCCCCGGCTCCGTCGCGCAAGGCAATGGGAGCCGTCGGCGCGCCCGGTCCGGGCTCGGGGAGGGGATACGGCTCGCTCACGGGAGACTGACCTCGATAAGGGGAAGCCCCGGGGCGGTTCGTTCGGCGACGACGAGGGCCACATAGGTTGCGGCCTGGGCCTCGACCTCGGCGGCGGACCACCCGAGTTCGGGGGCCATGAGGGCGGCGACGGCACCGGCCACGGCGGCGGTTTCATCGCGCGCCTGGAGGCGGGCACGCGTGCGCCGGGAGAGCACGTCGTCCACCGTGGTGGCCATTTCGTGGCGGATGGCGTAGATGGCTTCGGCCCTCACGTACGGCAGGCCGGGTACGAGTGGTTCGCCGAGGGAAGGGTCTTCGTCGATGAGGGCCTGCAGCGAGGGGGCCTCGGAGCCGAACCGTTCGGCTAGGTGGCGATGGCGGCCCGTGATCTTGGCGTTCGGCACCATGGCGCCGCGCAGTTTCAGCTTGGCGGTGCGGCTGTGGCGGGTGCCCCGAGGGAGGCCCGTTTCATGTTTCAGGAGGGCGTCGACGGTGTCTTCGGCCATCTCTCGATAGGTGGTGAGTTTGCCGCCGGTGATGGTGACGACGCCTTGGGCCGAGACCGACACCTTGTGGCGGCGGGAGAGGTCGGCGGTGCGGCTACTGGCGGCCGCCTTCACCAATGGGCGCAGCCCGGCCCAGGTGCCCACGACATCGACGGTGGTGATCGGTTCGGTTACGGCGGCATTGATGGCCCTGAGTAGGTAGGCCACGTCGTCGGGGGTGCATTGCGGTTCGTCGAGGGTGCCCTCGTAATCGGTGTCGGTGGTTCCGATGTAGGTGAGATGGAACCCGCCGTCGTCCTTCGGCAGCCAGGGCACGACAAACACGCTGCGCTTGTCCTTGGGCACCGGTATCACCACCGCGATGTCGTTGCGCACTTTGCTCCAGGGCACGGTGATGTGAATGCCCTTGGCCGGTCGGATGCTGTCGGGGTGGTCGCCTTCATCCAGAGCACGCACATCGTCGCTCCAGACGCCCGCTGCGTTCACCACGGCCCGCGCCCGGACGGTGATGCGGGTGCCGTCGGCTTCCACGATGGCCCCGCTCGCCCGACCGTCGGTGTGCAGAATCTCCACGACGTTGGTGTGGTTGGCGATCACCGCGCCGTGGTCAAGGGCGGCGGTGCGGGCCAGGGCCAGGGTGAGACGGGCGTCATCGGCGGCGGCGTCGTAGTAGAGATAGGCGCCGGCGAGCCGATCCACCGGCAGGGTGGGCATGTGCTTCACCGCCGCCGCTTTTCTCAAGCGCCGGTGGAGTTTTCCGATGCGCGCACCACCGGTCAGGTCGTACATCCACATGGCGCTCCCGAGTGCTCGGGCCACCTTCGGGTTGATCAGGCCGTCCTTCGAGAAGATCGGGATGAGGAACGGGAGCATGCGCACAAGGTGAGGCGCGTTATGACGGAGTCGTTGCCGCTCGCGTAGGGCCTCGTACACGAGGCGGATGTCGCCGTTCTGCAAATAACGCAGGCCCCCGTGGACAAGTTTCGAACTTTTTGACGACGTTCCGCTGGCGAAGTCGTCGCGTTCAACCAGCGCCGTGCGCAGGCCCCGCGAGGCGGCATCCAGGGCCACCCCGGCGCCGGTGATCCCGCCGCCGATCACGAGCACATCGAAGGTGGTGTCGGCCAAGTTCCTCAGGTTGGCGGAGCGGTCAAAGGTGCCGGAGGACATCAGCCGCAGCCACAGGCGCCTCCGCAGCACCCCCCGCTAGCCATGGTCGGGGAGGCGGATGCTCCGGCAGCACCGGTGGAGGCGAATACCGACAGGAGGCGTTTGGTGCTGCGGTGGCCGAGGGGACACTGAGCAGGTAAGTCGGCCTCGGCCATAGGGCGCGAGAGCTCAAAGGTTCTCTCGCAGGGCCAGCACCGGTACTCGTAGATTGCCATCGACGGTGACGCTACCCGGGGCGGGCTCGTCGCCGCATCTCCCGTTCGGTGGTGCGGGAGCGAAGCGGACCGTGGCGACCAACAAATACCTAACAACAATTGTCGATTAGCAAGATCTGCCGATAGGGTGCTGCTCATGAAGTCCGTGGAGGCACTGACCGAGGAGTTTCGGGCCAACGGGCGCAAGGTCACGCCCCAGCGCCAGTCGATCTTCCGGGCGCTGTCGGTATCGAGTGCCCACCCCAACGCCGAGGCGGTCTACGCCGCGGTGAGCGTCGAGATGCCCACCATCTCCCTGCGCACCGTTTACCAAACGCTCAACGACCTTGCCTTGATGGGCGAGTTGAGCACGCTCGACATTGGAACCGGATCCACCCGGTTCGATCCGAATCTTCAGCCTCACCATCATCTGGTGTGCAACGCCTGCGGCCGCATCGAGGACCTCCACGCCTGCTTCCCCGGTGTTTCACTCCCGGCGGAGGGCGCTGACGGGTTCGAGGTCACCGCCACTGAGATCGTGTTCCGTGGTCATTGCCGCGACTGCGGAACCTCGTCTAATTCCAACCCACAACCCAACCCAGGAGACACCCTTGCCTGAACTCAAGGGCACTAAAACCGAAGAGAACCTCAAAGAAGCTTTTGCGCGCGAGAGCCAAGCCAATCGCCGTTACCTCTACTTCGCCCAGAAGGCCGACATTGAGGGGTACCCCGATACCGCTGCGCTGTTCCGATCTGTCGCCGAAGGCGAGACCGGCCATGCGTTCGGGCACTTCGACTTCCTCGCCGAGGTGGGAGATCCCGCCACCGGTGAGCCAGTCGGCGCCACCGAAGACAACCTTCGCTCGGCGATCGCCAGCGAAATCTACGAGTACACCGAGATGTACCCGGGATTCGCCAAGACCGCCCGCGATGAGGGCTTCTCGGAGATCGCCGAATGGCTGGAGACACTGGCCCGGGCTGAGAAGAGCCACGCCGGTCGATTCTCCCGTGGGTTGGAGGACGTCTCCTGAGACGTTGATCTGGGTGGGGAGGTGCGGATCGCATCTCCCCACCCAGGATTTGATCATGACCACCACCTACGACCCATTTCACCCAAAGTATTTCGACGAGATCGACCTGCGAGCCGAGATGACGAGGGTCTACGACCTCTGTCACGGCTGCCGCCTCTGTTTCAAGTACTGCTCGGCCTTCCCCACCCTTTTCGAAGCCATCGACCAGCACGATGACCAAGACTCCGCCCGCCTGACCCACGGTGAGCAAGACCAGGTGGTGGACGAGTGCTTCAACTGCAAACTCTGTTATGTGAATTGCCCGTACATCCCCGGCCAACACGAGTGGGAGCTGGATTTCCCCCGCCTCATGCTTCGAGCGGAGCAAGTGATCTTCAAGGGGACCAAGCCCACCATCACCGAGCGGGCTCACCACCAGGCCCTCGGTCGTACCGACCTCGCTGGCATTGGCGGTTCGGCGTTGGCGCCGCTCAGCAACTGGGCGTTGGGCACGCCGGGATCTGCGGCTCGGCAGGTCATTGAGAAAGTTGCCGGCATCGCCTCGCAGCGCCTCCTGCCGCCGTTTACCCGGGTGCGGTTCTCCACCTGGTGGAAGCGCCGGTCGGCCCTGCGTTTCCGTGATAAGCAAGGCAGCGCCATCCTTTTTCCCACCTGCATGGTGGAATATCAGGCTCCGGAGGTTGGCCGAGATCTGGTGCGGGTGCTGGAGCGCAATGGCGTTGAGTGCTCAGTGCCGGAAGGGCAGATTTGTTGTGGCGCTCCGTGGTTGCATTCGGGCGACGTTGGAAGTTTTCGCCGCCACGGACGCAAGAACGTGGCCTTGTTGGCCGGGGCCATTCGTGACGCGCTGGCCCGCGGGGAGGAACCCGCCGTGGTGGTGCCGCAGCCCACCTGCAGTTATGTGCTGAAGAACGATTACACGGACTACCTCGGGAGCGACGATGCCAAACTGGTGGCCTCCCACACCTACGACGCTGCCGAATATCTCATGTGGATCCACAAGGCCGAGGGAACCCGTCTCGATACCGACTTCACCGGCTCGGTACCCGAGACGGTCACTTACCACGCCCCCTGTCACCTTCGGGCCCAGAACATCGGTCTGAAATCACGGGATCTGATGAGACTCACCGGCACAAAGGTCACCGTGGTGGCGGAATGTTCCGGGATCGACGGGACCTGGGGCTATCGAGCGCAAAACTATGACCGCGCCCGCCAGGTGGCCAAGAAAATGGCGGTCGCCATCACCAAAGCCGACGGGGCGGTCGTGGCGGGCGACTGCCATCTCGCCAACGGCGGCATCCTCCAAGAAACCGGGCGCCAGCCCGTGCACCCCATCTCATTCGTTGCCCGTGCCTACGGAATCCCCAAGGAGTAGCCCCCCCCATGACCATCAAACTCGTTCTGTCCGATATCGCCGACCAACGTGCCTACGAGCGCGAGCGTCAGGAATTTCGGTCCCAGATCATCGAGCTAAAAAAGCGGCGCCGGGTTCATGTTGGACCGGTGCTTACCCTCGTGTTCGAAAATCGCGACACCATTCGCTTTCAGATCCAAGAGATGGCGCGCGTCGAGAAACTCACCACTGATACTGCGATTCAGGCCGAGTTGGACACCTACAACCCACTGGTGCCCTCCAACGGTGAACTCTGCGCCACTGTTTTCATCGAACTGACGAGCGAGGAGGAGTGGCGGGAGTGGCTGCCGAATCTCGTGGGAATCGAGGGGTGCTTGCTGTTGCAACTAGGGGCGGGTGATAACGCTCCCCGTCGGCGGGCCATCGCCGACGAAGGGCATGCCGAACAACTCACTCGCGACGAGATCACCGCCTCGGTCCATTACGTGCGCTGGGAACTCACCCCCGCCGAGGTGGACTTGGTGGCGAGCGGGCCCGTGTCGCTGGTGGTGGATCACTCCGCCTACCAGCACAGCCACATCCTGGATGTGGCTACGGTGGGCGAGTTGTTGATCGATCTTCAGGGGTAAGGAGCGCCGCAGGCCGGGCCCCGTTTTGCTTCCGCAGGGGTCCGGCGCGGATACTTCGACCTGTCCCTGCCCCTTGACCTAAAGAGCAGCCCCCCGGAACCATGGAACTCACTTGGCGTCGACACTCGGCCTGCTCCGGTTTGGATCCGGCTATCTTCTATCCCGCCCCGGATGAGGAGGCCACCGTCGCCAAGTTGGTGTGCACCGAATGCTCAGTCCGGGAGATCTGTTTGGAATTTGCGTTGCACGGCCGGGAAAAAGAGGGTGTGTGGGGCGGTGCCACGGAGAAGGAACGGCGCCGCATGCTCCGGCAACGTCGCCGGGCCTCGTAACTTCCGCCCGCTATCTTTACGGCATGAACACCTCAGAACCCGCCGGTCCGGGACGACTAACGCCGGCGTTGCAATCGCTACTCGGCGGCGACTCACTCAGTCGTGTCGAGGCGCACGCCGCCATGACCGCGATCCTGGCGGGGGATGCCACTTCCGCGCAGATCGCTGCGCTGATCGTCGCCTTGAGGATGAAAGGCGAGACCGTCGACGAGTTGGTCGGGATGGTGGAAGCGATGCTGGCCGCCTCCACCAGGGTGGAGATCGACACCGAGGGCGCCGTGATCGACGTGGTGGGCACCGGCGGGGATCTGTCGCACACCATCAACGTCTCCACCCTGTCGGCACTCGTAGCGGCGGGCGGGGGGGCCAAGGTTTGTAAACACGGGAATCGGGCGGCCTCTTCGGCGTGTGGCGCCGCCGACCTACTCGATGCACTCGGGGTCGCCATCGACCTCGGTCCGGCGGGGGTAGCGGCGTGTGTGGCCGAGGCAGGAATGGGCTTCTGTTTTGCTCCTCGCTATCACCCCGCCATGCGTCACGCCGGCCCGACCCGACGCGAGTTGGGGGTCCCCACCGCGTTCAACATTCTCGGTCCGCTCTCGAACCCCGGGCGAGTGCGTCGGTATCTCATCGGAGTGGCCGACGTGACCATGGCGGAGCGGATGGCCGGCGTACTGCGGGCCAACGGGGCGGAACGGGCGCTCATCGTCCACGGCGGCGACGGGCTCGATGAACTCACCACCACCGGTCCATCGTCGGTGGTCGAGTTACGCGACGGGGCCGTCCACACTTGGTCGGTTGATCCCACAGAACTAGGACTGGCCCCGGCCAAGCGCGAGGAATTGGTGGGCGGCGATGCCACCCTCAACGCCGCGCTGGCGCGCCGGGTGCTGGCGGGGGAGTCCGGTCCGCACCGCGACATTATTCTGCTCAACGCGGGGGCCGCCTTGATGACGGCGGGCCTGGCCTCGGAGTTGGGACAGGGGATCGATCTCGCTCGCCACTCCATCGACTCTGGAGCCGCCGCCGGCACCCTCGCCGCCCTGGTGGAGGTATCTCAGCGTGAGCGCGCCGCCGAGGGCTGAAGGCGGAGTGTTCGACAGTGCGGATAATACTCGTTATTGTGGGCCAATATGGATACAGCGACACAACTCCTGCCCCACACCGGTAGCACCGATCTGATCCGCCAAAAGCTGATCGACGCGGCGGCCGAGGTATTCGCCGAGAAGGGCTACGAGGGTGCCGGGGTAGCCGAGATCTCCCGTCGAGCCGGGTACACCACCGGGGCGATCTACGGTCGTTTCACCGGAAAAGCCGAGTTGCTCCTCGCCGCCATTGAGGCCAGGTCCGACAGTGAGTTGGACCGGTTGTTCAACGAGCATCGCTTCGACGGCGCAGTCACCGACATCCTCACCACCGTGGGCTCGCACTTGGTCACCGACGACGACCCCGAGAGCGCCCTGCTGTTGGAAGCCTTGGTGGCCTCTCGGCGCGACCCTGAGGTGCGGCTGCTGATGCAAGGCCTGTTCGATCTCCGGAGCGATGGCTTGGCCGCCCTCGTGAGCGAAGCCAAAGCCACCGGCGCTATCGACGTTGGCTTGGACACCGAGGCGGTGGTGCGGTTCTGCCACGCCCTGGGCC
Source organism: Acidimicrobiia bacterium (assembly GCA_009694375.1). NCBI lineage: Bacteria > Bacillati > Actinomycetota > Acidimicrobiia > Acidimicrobiia bacterium. Next base: position 685 of record SHVB01000012.1, on the reverse strand, counting down.
TGGGTTTCTTGCTGTTCCGGGCCGTCGAACTCGACCTCCCCGCGGCCGGGCCATGGGAGGACCTCATCGCACGCCTCGTGGCCGCTCTTGCGCCCGCCGCCACCTCCGACCGCCACCTCCGACCACCAACTCCGACCACCAATCCAAAGGGAAGTGCATGACCACCAACGAAGAGATGCTCGGACGGGCCGAGGTAAACGATCTAGAGGCAATCCTCTCGATTACTAACGAGGACAAACATGAGGTCATTCATGCGGTGAAGGACAACGCCGATGCGATCTTCACCTGGAACTACGAGAAGGGTCAACGTCCAGCCCTCAACAAGCTCTACGAGAAGGCCAAGAACTCGCAGTGGAACGGCGAGACCGACCTGCCCTGGCACCTCGAGGTGGACATCGAGCAGGTGGCGGCCAACGCCCCCCTAGATCTCGCCTCCGACCCCGTCTTCGTGGCCGCCACCGCTCCATCTGGCCCGCTTCATCATTGGGGTGAGAAGGAATGGAGCGAGTTCAAGATCGAGTCGCAGAACTGGACCATCAGCCAGTTCATGCACGGTGAGCAGGGTGCGTTGGTGTGCACGGCCAAGATCGTGGAGACGGTGCCGTGGATCGACGCCAAGTACTACGCCTCTACCCAGGTGATGGACGAAGCCCGCCACGTTGAGGTGTTCGCCAAGTACCTCGAC